>JAYRHC010000119.1:0-5109 GCA_041907525.1 Candidatus Woesebacteria bacterium | reverse complement strand
GGCTGATCCGACCGTGTAAACAAAGTCCGAATAGTGGAAATAGGTATGATGTCATTGCGAGCGAAATGCATACTAGTATGAAGTCCCGCAGAGCGGGATCCACGTTACTGTATTCCGACTAAGTCGGAAACAGTATCGGGACAATCTCATAATTTTGAGATTGCCGCGTCGTCGAGGTAATCACTTCTCCTCGCAATGAAGCGTAAGTACTGTTGGTAATTGAAAATCGATCATTGAAAATTAATACTCGAGCCTATGCCTCGTATCAGATTCCGTAGTCGTCGATCCCTGACACCTCAAGCCAAGATCAGACGCACCATTTGGCAGGTCGTCGGGGGTGCATTACTTGTCGCCGTGCTCGTGGGTTTTATTGGGTTTTGGCTTATCACCAAGGATCTCCCCGAGCCAGGCCATCTCTCCTCTTCCCGTGCGGGTTCTCTCGTTGTGCTTGATAAAGACGGGAAGATCATTCATCAGCTCTTTAAAGACCGCCAGCATATCCAAGTCCAGAGTGACGAGATACCAGACTATCTGAAGCAGGCCACGGTCGCTATCGAGGATAAAGACTTCTACCGTCATGCTGGCTTCGACCCCCTTACGATCGTGCGCATACCGTTTAATTATATCTTCCGGAAAGGTCGTGTGGTGGGAGGCTCCACACTGACTCAGCAGCTTATCAAACAAGGGTACCTCGATTCTTCCCGCACGATCACTCGCAAGATCAAAGAGCTTGTGCTCGCGACCCGCATCGAGGGAAAGCTCACGAAGGATGAGATACTCGTCGAGTACCTCAATATCGCTCCCTACGGAGGTACGTATGAAGGAGTGGGTGCGGCTGCTCAAGCGTATTTTGACAAAAAAGCGGCAGATCTGGATTTGTTAGAATGTGCGATATTGGCGGGTCTTCCCCAGGCTCCTTCGATATATTCCCCCTTCATAGGCGAGCGTGGTGCGTGGCGTACTCGAACGAAAGATGTTCTGCGTCGGATGCTCGAGGACAAATATATTACCCAAGCGCAGCATGACAGCGCACTCAAGGAGATGATCACCTACGAATTTGCAAACAGAAAGGTAACCATAAACGCACCCCATTTCGTATTCTATGTCCGGGACGAGGCGGAAAAAATTCTCGGTGCTGTGGCGATGAAGCAAGGGGTAGTGATCAAGACCACCCTTGACGCGAAGCTGCAGAAGAAAGCAGAACAAATCGTATACGACGAAGTAACCAATCTAAAAGATTACAATGTCGGAAACGGTGCGGCACTGGTACTTGACACGAAGACAGGCGCTGTACTTTCCATGGTCGGCAGCTACGATTTCAACGATGAAGAATACGGAAAGTTTAATGTCGTCGCCGATGAGCATGCACTCCGCCAACCAGGTTCAGCATTGAAACCGCTTTTGGTAGCGTCAGCGTTGGAAAAAAAAATAGTCACTCCTTCTACGGTGTTTATGGATGTGAAGACTTCATTTCCTGTCGTAAACCAAGCTGACTATGAGCCGGTGAATTACGATGGGAAGTTTCGTGGCCCGGTACAGCTCCGTTTCGCCTTGGGGAACTCGTTGAATATTCCGATGGTGAAACTATTAGCAAACTATGGACTGAATAATTTCCTTACGAGTCTTCAGAACTTCGGTATCGAAACCCTCTCTCCGACTCAAGAGAACTTATCGCGTCTTGGGCTTTCTGCCGCACTTGGCGGCGGGGATATTCGGATGACCGAGCTTGCTCAGGCGTATCTCGTTCTCGCCCGGGGTGGTACGAAAGTATTACCAAGCTCCATTCTTGAGATCCGTGATAATAACGGCAAGGTGATCTACAGCAGGCCAGAAATCAAAGTTACGAAAGTACTAGACCGCGGGGTAGCTTTTATCGTTTCCCATATCTTGTCTGACAATGTCGCACGAGCAGATGCGTTCGGATCGAATTCTCTGCTGGTGATCCCAGGTAAGACCGTCGCCGTCAAGACAGGTACGACGAACGATAAACGTGATAACTGGGCGGTAGGATACACGAACGGGGTCGTCGTGGTCTCATGGGTGGGCAATAACGACAATACTCCGATGAATCAGCGCATCACCTCAGGCACGACGGGTGCATCTCCGATCTGGAACCAGATCATGAAGGCGGCGCTAACGACCTATGCCGATGGTATTATCGACAAGCCTGACAATGTGGTCGCAGACCTTGTCGATCCTCTGGCTGGTGGGAAGCCCCGTAATGAGAACGACAAACGCGCCGAATACTTCCTTACCGACACTCAGCCGAAAGAAGTCTCCCCCATCTATCAGCGGATAAAAATTTCAAAAAATCAATCAGGGAAAAAGGCGAATGATATGGAAGTTTCAGCCGGACAATACGAGGAGAAAGATTTTTTGGTATTTACCGAGAATGACCCCGTGAGCACCGACGGGAAAAATCGTTGGCAGGAAGGCATTGATAAGTGGGCGTCGGAGCAGGGTGATGAGAAATATAAAGTGCCTAAGGAAACATCTGATTACTCTCCCCCACCGACAAACACCCCCGCACCGACTTCAGCACCCAGTACACCCACACCGATCCCGAATACACCAACGAGCATACCACCGACTTCCGCAGTGACTACGGTTACCCCGACACCGTAATCACGAAACACGAGACCCTCCAGAGGCGCCGTGCCCCCGCCTGCCAGCGCCTGAGCGCAGCGATGGCGGGCACGGCGCAATGCTCGCGCATAAGCGAGGCAGGCGGGGGCAAGCATGAAACATGTAACACATCTTACGCATCACTCTCTATTAGGGTAGATACCCCGACGCTTGCGTAGTCATCCCGACCCCCCGCTCAGATTCTTGAGCGGGGATGGAGGGATCCCTCCAAGAAGCCTGCCGAATCCATTACGTTACTTAGATAGATCCTTCGACAAGTTCCCTCCAGAGGCGGGCAAAGCAGGATGACACGGTGTGGAGCCGAAATGACGATTTGATAGAAAGTTTTGTGTTGTACAATTGCCTTCATATGCATGCTCGTCTCACAAAGCTCATTCATCTCTGCTACTACCTGCTTATTTTTCTTACTCCCCTACTCATGAGTAATCAGACATCCGAAATGTTTGAATTCCCGAAAATGCTTACGATCTATGTGATCGCTAGCACGGTACTATCAGTGTGGTTGATTGATCTTATTGTTTATAGACGGACTGTGCAGGTTCCCCCACTCGCGATCGCTGTAGGAATGTTTCTCGCGTCACAGATGCTCTCGACCGTCACCTCCATCGACATCCACACGTCACTATTCGGCTACTACGGAAGGTTTAATGGCGGGCTTCTGTCTATCCTTGCCTATACTGCTCTTTTCTTTGTGGCATATCAGACATTTGATACGCGGACATTTCGGACACTCCTTAAAGTTTCAATTGTGGCGAGTATCATCGTACTGTTCTGGGGGTTACCAGGACGGCTTCTCGGAGTGGACATGTCATGCATTCTGTATCGGGGGGAGTTTTCTACGTCCTGTTGGACGAATGAATTCCGTCCCCAAGAACGCATGTTTTCCACTCTTGGTCAGCCGAATTGGCTCGGGGTATATCTCACGATGCATGTGTTTATGGGGTTATTTCTGTGGATAACTCATTTTGCTTACAGGTCGTCATTGCGAGGCAAGAACGATATGCTTCGAAGCCCCGCAGAGCGGGATCCACGTTGCTGTAATCCGTCTTTGACGGAAACAGCATCGGGACAATCTCACCTAGCATTTGCACAGGACATCAAGGGATGCTTCGACAGGCTCAGCATGACACCTATAAGATATTCGGTTTTCTATGCATTATATGTTTTTCTTATGACATCCGGAGTAATACTGACGGGCTCGCGCTCATCAGAGATAGGTTTATGTGGAGGTGTTTTCATGCTCGTTCTCATCTACCTTTGGCAACAGGGAAAGAGACATATTGTGAAGATGATGGCATTGTCGGCACTTCTCAGTGTGCTTTTGTTCGGCGCTTGGTACGCATATCGACTGTCTCATGTGAGAGCCGACAAGATTACCCATTCGGGTACGATCAGGCTTATCGTCTGGGAAGGTGCTTTGAAGCTTGCTGCTCGATATCCCCTCACGGGCACGGGTCCCGAGACATTCGCCTATACGTACTTTCTTACCAGACCAGAAGCGCACAATACGACGACTGAAAGAGATCTTATCTATAACAAAGCACACAATGAATTCCTGAATTTTCTTGCAACCACAGGCGTCATTGGTTTATTTGCATATATGTTCATGCTCTACATGATGATTCGTCAACTCCTCCGAAGTTCAGAAGGTTCTATATTGGCAGGAGGCATCATCGCGATGAGCATTGCAAACTTTTTTGGATTCTCGACGTCTACAGGTCAGGTGCTTCTCTTTCTCATTCCTATATATGGATTATTGTCAAAAGAAAATCCTGCGCTTGCATCGTCATCCCGACCCCCCGCAACGGGGATGGAGGGATCCCTCGACTTCGCTCGGGATGACAGGTATCTCGATAGACTACTTCGAGGAGTGTCATTTCGATGGATAAAATACCCTTCAATAATTCTTGTTTGCATGGCCTGGGCATTGACCATGCGCTATTTCTATGATTATTACCAAGCTGACCTAGCCTATGCGAGGGCGACTAGTCTGCAATACTCTCAAGCATATATCGAGTCTATAGACGCATTTGCGAAGGCTCTCGGATACAGATTCGAGCATATATATGGGGATAAATTCGCACTGACCGTAGCGCAGACAGCATATCTGTTATCCCAGGCTGACAAAGAGAAAGTATATGACACACAGATCCAAAGCTATATCACCATGGCGCAGGAGATCCAGACCGCAGCGCTTCGTTCGTCTCCCCACAATCCCATGTATTGGAAAGATCGTGTACGGATGTATCGCATGATCGAGAGTGTCGTCCCTGAGAAAGAGAGGAAACAAATCGCACTACAGATAAGCGCTGCGATCGATGAGGCTTCACGGCTCGCCCCCACAGATCTGGAGGTGAGAGAAATGATGAAGAGTAACAGTAAACAGTGACAGTAAACAATGACAGTAAACAATGACAGTAAACAGCAGTACTTACGCGTCATTGCGAGGAGCGACTCTCTAAT
>JAYRHC010000118.1:0-3568 GCA_041907525.1 Candidatus Woesebacteria bacterium | reverse complement strand
GGCCGAGCTTGGAATCAGCTGACCAATCTGCTACGATTAGCCCATGGCGCAAAATCAACTTCCCCAAGACTCCATGGAACGTATGCTCGAGCAGGGTGCTGGGCAGGATCCCCAGAATAACCCTCTCCTGAAGCAACAGGGGCAGGGTGCTAGCGGCGGAACGACGGGCAGTATTTCAAGTGCGGTCAAAGCTGCGATAAGCATAGGTGATCCCAATGCATGGGCACGAGAGCTCTATGGACTGCCACCAGAACCGATAGTGAGTACAGAAAAAAAGGATGATAAGAACCACACTCCCCTTGATATGAATAAAGCAGGCTCGAAAGATAAGACGGTGACACCGGAACAACGAAAGTTTTTCAAAAAATATCAGGACGAATATGAGCAGTTTCTTGACCAGAAAAAGAAGCAGGCAGAAGATAAGAAAAAACAGGAAGAAGAGGAAGAGCGGAAGAAGAAAGAGGATGCGCAAAAAAAGAAAGAAGAGGAACAAAATCAAGACTCAGGAGGTCAGGGGAAACAGAAACAAAAGCTCGGACAGCCAAGGCGTAAAGCCACGACCGAACAGCACCCCGAGACCAAAGCAGGAGGGGCAAAGTGATTAATAATGAGCAATGAATAATGAAGATCATTAAAACAATCTTGCTCTTTATCGCATTATTCTTCGTTAGTGTCATAACCTTCTCGTTGATTGGTGGTCTGTTATATGTAAGCATCCTCGCACTACCTTTCTTTTTGTTATGTTTTTATTTCATAATTCTCGCATCTTTCAAGTCAACTAAGAAATACTTGAAATATGCACTCGGAGTAATTGGGATTTATCTTGCGCTTATGATATTGCCTTTCCCCCGATGTAATTATCGTAGTTATTGGACAGGAGTCGTGGAAAAGTGTGGTTGTGTAGGAGTCTTAAAATTCTCAAGTGGGATGCCCACCTCAGAAACATCAGACGCCCAGTGTATCGGATGGTCATACAATCACACATCGAATAAATAACATCTCAAGAGCTTGGAGATATTATATTCGAACATTGTAGAACAAAATGATGACACGGCGCAAATCCACGACCGAGCAGCACCCAGAGACCAAGATAGGCGGGGAGTAATTAGCAATGACCACCAAATTTCTGATATTAATTCCAGTTCTTTGGGACGTACACAGCACTGGATGCAGTGTAACCAGCCTTCTGCAGACTAACTATATCAGCAGGAGTCGGGTCTGCAAGTGCATATCGTTGTGATGAAGCATCGACCCATGCCATGCGACCGTTATTCACGTAGTATTTGCCAACTTCAATGTTAGAACCGTTGGGTATTTTTCGAGTCTCGTTTGGTCCGACCGTCTCATTGCGATATCCTACATTCACAGAACCAGGAATAAATACAGTCCTTAACATTTGTGCATCTGATTCAGGCTTAGAAGTCATTGGTGGTGAAGTACCTTCATACATAATTTATAAAAAATTTATATCAACAAAATAGTACTCTCTCTCTCTGCCTAATTCAAGAGGAAAAAAAATTCCTTTGTTCTAAGTAATTATGCGAATTTTGTCCCTGGTAGGATCTGGAACTCTCACTGGCCCCTCTGTGTATCCCGCTGCTCTAAGGACTTGTACCAAATCATTAGCTGTATGCTTTGGATCAGACTCTGCAAAAAAGTTATCTCCTTTAAGATCAACAAAGGTTACTCTGCCATTATCTATTGCGAAATGACCTCTCTGACCTAAATTGTTCATACCAGAGGTTGCTTCCCCTACCACAGGCATATCAAACACGAATCTTCTAAATAAATTCTGTCCAGGAAAATTTGAAAGGACATCAGGATTTCCACCCGCACGTCTGATAGCATCTTTCCCTTTCTCATTCATTTGATTCGGTTGACCTTTTGGCTTTTCCTTTGCTATTCTTTTAATGTCTGCTTCTGTTAATAGCTCTGCCCTTATCTCCCATGGCAGACCAGTTCCGCCAGTGCTTCCAACTTGGTTTTCACCCATAATGTTTATTAAATGAATAACAAATAGATAGTACTCTCTCTCTGCCTAATTCAAGAGGAATGTATTATTTATCATTATTCGGCAAGAATTTGACATTTATCTGACATGTATTTACAATGGGTTCATGAAAATCCCCACGCCTACGATCGACTCGACACTCCTTAAGGCACTCGCATCATACGAAACTGAACGCCAGCTCATCCGTAAATCAGACATACCTGTTGCATATATGAGAAGGATGGAGGACAAGACCATACTGAAAAGTTCACTTTTTTCCGCTCGGATAGAGGGTAATACGCTCGACGAGTCTACCTTTGAGCACTCAAAAGACGAACAGGCAAAACGTGAGATATTGAATCTGGTAGACGCCATTGAGTACATAAAACATATCCCGATACGCACTCCCATCTCTCAAGAGGTGCTGAGACATCTCCACGCCATCGTCCTGAAGGATCTGAGCGCCGACGCAGGTCATTTACGCACGCAGCAAAATGCGATCTTCGACCAGGCTGGAGTCGTGAGATATCTCCCTCCTCCACCCATTACGATGAGGAAAGATCTTGAGATGCTTATCGAATACTGCAATCATCCTGCAGAATTCCCCGTCATTAGCGCGCTCATTGCTCATCTCGTATTCGAGAAGATACATCCATTTATCGACGGAAATGGGCGAGTGGGGAGGCTACTCATCAATCTGGTGCTGAAAACACAGGTAGAGGATTTCCCTTTTATCGTCCCGTTTGAACGATACCTGGATACGCACCGAGATCTTTATTATCGACATATCGATACGGGAATGAAGGATACGGGAGAATATCTTCTGTTTATGCTTGAAGCTTTGACGAGTGAATTACAGTCTCTCTACGACGATCTCGGAAAACAAGAATCGGATACACCCTCTTACCTACCACCTCGTCGAGAAGAAATACTCAGGATCATCGAGGACCACCCCTATATCACCATGGATGGTATTCATAGACGGTTCCTTGGCGTACCCATTCGCACATTGCGGTATGATATCGCGCAACTTGTAAAAACGAATCATGTTCAAAAGGTTGGGAGTACGAAGGGGACGAGTTATATGTTGAAGAAAAAAGTGAATAACGAGAAGTAAATCCCTCCCTTCGGGAGGGGGGACCCGCCGAATCGGCGGGTGAGAGGGGTTTCGAAAGTACAACCCCTTCCGTCCGCCGACTCGGCGGACACCTTCCCCTAGGAAGGATGATTTCATGGGAGCATAATGCACGATTTAGTTTATATTCTATTTGATACAATTGGCTAAACGGAATGTAGTTCATCGGTAGTCCGCCGATTCGGCGGACGGGACAATAAAGTTTAGCTTTAATAGTCGGGACGTAGTTCAGATGGTAGAACACACGGTTCGGGACCGTGAGGTCGCGAGTTCAAGTCTCGCCGTCCCGACTATTAGCTAAGGTCACCCCGACTATGGATAGTTCACCCGCCCACAGCGCTATGCGCAAGTGAGACGGGCAAAGATGGTAGTCCGCCGATTCGGCGGACGGGACCGTAAGGTCGCGAGTTCAAGTCTCGCCATCCCGACGCTATCGCGGAGTT
>JAYRHC010000117.1:0-5287 GCA_041907525.1 Candidatus Woesebacteria bacterium | reverse complement strand
GAATGATTTTCTCCCGATTATCATTGCGAAGACTCGGCAGTGCAAGCGTGTGCGCAGGGAAGGGGGGAGAGGTCATATTATCAATACAGAGCTTGAGTAATATTTCATGTTTGCCTAGATTTACCAGGTCTGCGGGCGTATAGAGGCTTGCGAATTCCTTCGAGAATAGCTCTGCATCACGGCTTCCCATGACGAAGCTAATAAGGGTCCCTACATTTCCAAACACTGCTCTCTGAATATCTTCATCCAGCTGCTCAATATATTGATTCGTCAGGGTAAGCGCTAGACGATACTTCCGCGCTTCAGAGAGAATTTTCACAAAAGATGTCGTAGCGAAATTCTGAAACTCGTCGACATAGAGGAAGAAATCACGTCGATTCTCTTCCTTCGTAAACGCCCGGTTCATCGCCGCGAGCTGGATCTGAGTGATGATCATCGCGCCCAGAAGCGATGCATTGTCTTCACCAAGCTTACCCTGAGACAGATTGAGAATGAGTATCTTCCCTTCATCCATAATATTTTGAAGATCGATCGTGGACTTCGTCGAGCCAATGATGTTGCGGATCATCCGTGAAGTAACAAATTGGCCGATTTTATTCTGGATAGGGGATATAGCCTCTGTACGAAGTTTATCTGTATATGCGTCAAACTCGTATTTCCAAAAATTTATCATCACGGGGTCCTTCACCTGTAGGAGTTTCTTATCTCTCCACTTTTTATCCGAAAGCAGACGCAGCGCGTCGACAAGCGTCGCTTCGGGAAGCTCAAGGAGGGTCACGACGGTATTGCGAAGAATATACTCGAGTCGAGGTCCCCAGCTATTCGCATAGAGTTTTCCGAATATCGCGACGATACCCGAGGAGATCAAGTCCCGGTGCTGTTGGTGCTTGACCTCAAGGACGTTCAGCGCGAACGGGCGCTCAGTATCGAATGGCTCAAGGTATACTACATCATTCATCCTGCGCTTCGGGATATAGTCGAGGATCGTCTCTGCGAGATCGCCATGAGGATCAATAATGCCAATGCCCCGACCACGACGGATATCATCGATGGCCATATTGGCGATGAGTGTAGATTTCCCAGCGCCAGTCTTACCGATCAGATACATATGGCGTCGGCGATCTTCTTCTTTAATTCCGAAAATCGTATCTTCATTCTTAAACTCAGTACGGGCGAAAAAGTTCGTGATCTGTTTTTCTTCATCGGACATCTGATTCGCTACGGGCAGTGTGATGGGGGGCTCTCCGGGGAGCTGCTTACCCCAACGGATATTTTTAATACCCGACACAGCTTTACCGGTCGGATGCCAGATCGTCGCAAGCTCCGCGGCATTCAGAATCTGATTTCTTCGTTCGAAGAACGTTGATCTCCGTGCTTTAACCCGCTTCATGAACGCTTTCTTCGTGACCAAGACCTTTCGAAGTTTGAAGCGGTTCCCTTCACCGATACCCAACGCTCCATAGGTCCCCGCGATACCTGAAATCACTGATTCAAGGCTCTCATATCCAAGCTCGGTATTATCGGTACCTGCGATAAGGCGAAAAACGACTTTTCCTCCAGGAATCGAGGTTTTGGATGCTATCAACGACTGATTTTCTACTTGTTTTTCAACGTAAGTACCTTTCTCGGCGTCAAATGATTTTTGTTTACCGCCAGACATACCAGCTCTTTGCCAATTAAAGTGTGTCTGAGATACGAGGATCTGGATCACGATACGGACCTCGGGACCTTGTTTCGATAAAAAGCCGAGGAGGCTCGTGAGGGAGTCCACATCTCCCAGTTCTTTATATGTCCGTATGGGCAAGTAGTAGGGCTGGGTAAGCTGGATCTCTGCAGGAAGGATAAGTTTGCTCTTCATGACGATGTCGAGCGGGTCAGTGGTCGAGACGAGTGACGACTTCGGATACGCCGACTGGACGAGACTTTTCACAAACGTCTCTTTCTTCGTGGGGCAGATGGTGTAGAAATATACCGTTTGACCGAGTAGATATATCTCGAAGCTGTAAGTCTTCGGGCTGCCAAAAATAGCCCTTTTAACAAGCCCTATATGCGAAGGCAGGATCGATGAGAATAATTGTTGGGCAGCGTCGGGCTTCGTCTCATCGTCTTTCGCGGTGCGGATCTGGAGATATTTTAATGGGTGCGGCATATCACTACCATGATAACACTAATGGGCAGTAACAGTAAACAGTAACAGTAGACAGTCGTCAGAAAGTCAGACATTCAGCTTGCCCTCCGATGAGGAGGGGTAGTCAGGGATTCTGATTGCTCCCTTGTCAAGGGGAGTACCCGCCGATTCGGCGGAGGAGGGGTTAAAGATGTAAGAGATGCTCTTTATCTACATGAAGAGAAACCCTCTCCCGCTCAACACGCTCACGCGTCTGAGCGGGTGTCCCCCTTAACAGGGGGAAAATGAAGTTGGGGGGTTAGGCAATCAGGTGGAACTACGCAAATATGCCATATTTACATATTGACAGTCATATGTATGTTTTGTACAATGGAGCACATGCCAGACTCACGCTTTGAGTGGGATGAAAAGAAGAATATATCATGTCAAAACGAAAAGGGATCCTTCGACAGGCTCAGGATGACGCGTTGTGATAACCCGTCTCGATGTATCGAGTATTATTGCGTCAATTTTCGGTGCGGGATACTGGCGCCGAGGTAAAAGATTATATGAAGCACTTAGATAAATCAGTTAGATACACAGATGAACCCATCGTATTTGGGAAAATAATACCTGACAACTTCTTACCTTCACCTGCCGAGCTTGCAGCAGGGAGCAAATCAACGAAAGTGACTATCACACTCAGTCGTGATAGTGTAGATTTTTTTAAGCGAGAGGCGGAGAAGCATGGGGGGAAATATCAAGGGATGATCCGTCGACTTCTTACAGAATATGCCAGGAAAATGTCGAAAAAATAGATGTCATTGTGAGCGGAGATATTGCAGGAGGAATCCTGGAGTAATCACGATGATGTTCCATGATTTATTGATCACTTCTGCACGGTAATCTTTCAGAGAATATGTCACCAAAAACTTCGCCTTTGAAGCGACTGCACCTGCTACGATATGAGCATCGAGAGGATGAAATACCGCGCGTGTGAACTTCTTGACATCATCTTTCATAACAGGTGTCACAAAGAATAACTTTTTGAGATTCTGGTATTCCTGGAGGTCTATCCCAAATTTCTCGATAACGTTTGATTGCTCCACAATAGCAAGGTCACTCGTGAATCGGATGACAGACGCTTGATGCATAAGCATCTGAGCAGCGCCTCGGGGGGACAGGAGCGCAGACAGGACGACATCTGAATCGAGAAAGAGAGTTGTGCGAGATTTCATACGGTGTTACGCGCCTTTTTAAGTGTTGGAATGAATGTCTCAAGTTTTTCCTTGTCCTGTCTCTCGGCGGAATACAGATCATAATCCAGTCCGGTGAACACGAATGCGATCGATTGGGCAGGAATACGATAGGTATTGCCGATACGCTTGGCAACGATCTCTCCACGATCGATGAGCTTATAAACGGTATTTTTGGAGAGCTGCAAGAGCTCTGCGACTTGTTCAGGAGTATATACTTTGGTACTAAACATAACTAGATTGTATAAAACGATACTAAACGTGTCAAGATGTATAGTCGACAGACATTAGCGAATGGCGAATAGCCAATAGCGAAAAGAGCGTCTTTGCGAGGAGCGAAGGAGTCGTCAGACAGTCAGACATTCAGCTTGCCCTCCGATGAGGAGGGGCTATCAGGCGTTCAGGCGATCAGAGAATCAGGCGATCCGCCAGCTGGCGGAGGGAGGAGTGGGTCAGGGATTCTGTTTGCTCCCTTGTCAAGGGGAGTACCCGCCGATTCGGTGGAATAGGGGTTTAGCTTATACCCTCTCCCGCTCAACACGCTCACGCGTCTGAGCGGGTATCCCCCTTAACAGGGGGAGAATAAAGCGGGGATTGAACGACAATCTGTATTCTTCGAGCTTGTCGCAGTGTGCTCACGGTTCGTCATCCCGAACTTGATTCGGGATCCTTCTTGAAGGTTTCTATCGTTCTCGACTCCGCGTTACTTCGCTCGAACAATATTATGCAGATATTTGGCGAATTCCTTTCGCATTTGCGATTTGCAATTCGCTGAAAAGTTATCCTTGTGAGCGTTTCTTAAGGTAGATACCCGCAGCGCCAAGTGCGAGCTGAGCGCCGACAAGCAGGACGCCGAATTCGGGACCTGAGTCTGGGGTTTGTTTGACTTCGATAGGAAGTCCGCCTTTCGTAAGCCCGAGTACTTGTGGCTCGACACAGAGCTGAGCATTGTCTTCCACTGCATTGCAGATGTCTCCTTGTACTCGCATTTTGTTCAATACACAGTAGATGGGCTTATTCGGGAAGCAGGTCGGGTCGCCCACTTTGTAGGTGATATAGTTCACTTTCTCTTCTTGGGGGTTCAGATCTCCAATTGAAATCGACAAAACATTCCCACCTTTATTCAGCACCCCTGGGCCACCGATATAGTTGAAGCATGGGGGGATTTCATTGGTGATGACCACATTCGGGACGATTTCATTTCCATTATTTTTTACTTTGATACGCGCGTAGAGCGCTTGGTTTGGCTTGTATTTAGCGCCTTGAGGAGTGATATTATCGATATATTCGATCGTTTTCGTAATGGCGGGATTTGAGACTGTCTGATCTGCAGAAAGACAATCGTAGGGTGGGGAACCACCGTAGCCTCCGTACATCCCTGCAGAAACAGGAACACTGCTTAACGAGACACTGACAGCAAAAAGCATTATGGTTGAAAGGGTCTTGAGGGCCAATTTCATGGGGGCATTATACTACAGGCTAGAGTGAATTGCAACTATAGGATGAAGAGAAATTAGGCGATCAGGAAGTCAGGCAATCAGCCTGCCCGCCGAAGAGGCGGGGCTGTCGGGAGGTCAGGAAGTCAGCTTGTCAGCCGAAGAGGCGGGGTGGTCAAAAGGTCAAAGCATAAGAGGGAAGTAGTGAATACCTACAACCATCCCTAACCCCTCCTCAACTGAAGAGGGGAATCATGTCGTTAAACATGTTGAGGAAATATGTTCAGATGTGTGCTACCTATTTCTGACGACTGACGCTATCGACTACTATTTGTCTTTGTCATGAAGTGGTAGGAGACGATGGCAGCGCTCGCAATGACATTGAGTGACTTGTTTATGCCCCACATCGGGATTTCTACGGTTTTATCACACAATGCGAGCGTCTCGGGGGTCACGCCTGTCGTTTCATTCCCTACGACAAGCGCTAG
>JAYRHC010000116.1:0-1906 GCA_041907525.1 Candidatus Woesebacteria bacterium | reverse complement strand
TCGATCAGTGGTGAGCTATATCTATTATCTGGATCCTGCTCGCTATAGAAAACAATGTGCCAACCAATAGTATTTTAACCAGTTACGCTCTAATTCTCAGACGCTTGCGTCGTCATTTCGACTCCCCGCTCGAGTATCTGATCGGGGGCGGAGAAATCGCTTTCCTAAAACCATACATTTTCGAAAGGGATCCCTCTCCGCCGATTCGGCGGATTCGGTCGGGATGACACAGAGAATGAAAACAGCTCTTTTTGTATCCATAGTTGGCTCAATTTTGCTTCTATGAAGTTTAATTATTTGTTTCTCCTACTGGTATTACAAAGTATGCCACGAGTATAGGGGTATCACGGTAGACAATCTCCTTCAGCTTCAGATCTCTCAATTTGGCATATTCCGCGTCGTTCAGACAGTGATTGCTCACTATGGTGATAGCGTCAGGGGGATGATTGACTCGACTCTCACACAATTTGAATGTTACGTTTCGTATTTGATAGGTAAAGGTGGTGTTTCTCATCGGGCGCTGGATCTGGGCTGGGTCATCCACCCGAAGAAAAGCATAGGTCATAAATGTGTTTTTCGTGCTTATGTCTGTGTCATATACCACGACAGGGGTCTTTTTGGGTAAAGTGTCTATATACTCGCTCACTGCTCGTTCTCGTTCATTAAACACTTCGCTCAGGGTAATGGGGCGGCGTCCAAAATACTCATAGGTAAATGTGCTGATATCTATGGTGAATAGAGCAACCATGACAATGAGAAATAGCTTCCGGAGTATGTGGTGTTTTCGTAGGATAAGCCAGCTTTCTAGAAGACCCAAGCTGATCAGTGTAGAAAATCCGATGATCATGAGTACACCTCGGATCGCATATGAATGACCATTGAGACTCGCAAGCGAGGGGATCATCCCCCATACCACGAATGATGCTAAGAAACGATACGGGAGATCCTTCTCCCGAAGTGATATTAATCCGAAAAGAAAAAAGGGTAATGTCGAAATAAACAATAGCCCTCCCACCCCTGTGCCGTTAATAGGACTCGCGTCCCCTTTGAAAAAAAATGTTTGCGTGCTCAATCCCTGGGTAAGTGTGTCAAGCCCGTAGCGGACAGACTCTGTGAGCTTACTATCGAACACTTTGGAGATGGTGAGGGGAAAGATGGTTTCTCGTCTCTTCAGATCAACATTCTCAGAGAATTTCTCCATATTCAGAAATAGCAGTTGGTCGGAACGCCTTGATGCGACTTTAGCATCAATAAGAAAGACTGAAAGTATGAGCAAAACCACAAACATCAGATGTACAGCATAACCCTTCAACTCTGATTTCTTGGCGGAAGTCTGTAGATACCATTCTATGATAAAGGGAATAAATGGTATGATCGTTCGGAATCCTTAGTAATTATAAAACGCAAGAGTCAGTAGCCCGTAGGCTATGGAGCGTCTCCGACTCAGCAGAAGAACGATCGCGAGTAACATAGTCGGGAAAGCAAGAGTGACATCCATAGCGATTCTTCCCAGATGGAATATCCAGGGGCTTATACCTGCGACAAGCGAGACGAGAATAGAGAAGCGAGTGTCATTCGTCACTTTATGTACTAGCAAATACAGCAGATAAGGAATAAATGACGAAACGAAAACGAAAGGTAAACGTGCGTTGAATACATTCTTTATCGGAATGAGTATCCAAAATACCGCAGAGAACCAGATCGATATGAGTGGATTATCAGGGCTTATACCCCCGAAATTCAAAGGGAATGTATGCCCAAATAAGTCCTTGCCCGATCTCGCGAGAGACCAAGCCGAAAATACGATATCACGCTCATCATGCACCATGTAGAGTCGATCAAGAGCGACACATCGTACGGCGAAATAGAGAAGGGTAAATACAGTGAAGAAGAGAGGCACTCTTTG
>JAYRHC010000115.1:0-5870 GCA_041907525.1 Candidatus Woesebacteria bacterium | reverse complement strand
GTCCTTGCCCGATCTCGCGAGAGACCAAGCCGAAAATACGATATCACGCTCATCATGCACCATGTAGAGTCGATCAAGAGCGACACATCGTACGGCGAAATAGAGAAGGGTAAATACAGTGAAGAAGAGAGGCACTCTTTGGTTTATAGATGACAACAATAGTTTCTTGAGCATACAGATCTGAAACTAATTCATTATACAGAAACACAAGTTAGATTTTCTCACCCGTATTCGACTTCATCCTTTATAATAACTCCACTATGTCTGATAAACATAATACTACTCAACCATTACCAAAGAAATCTGACCATGGGATTGCTTCGTCGGGACAACCTCCTCGCAATGACGGTCAAAGCACATCCCAGTACTTCAGTACTGAGCAGGAGATGATCGAATACTGGAAGAAGAATAAGATTTTTGAACGCTCAGTCGAGGAACGCTCGAAGGACAAACAATGGAATTTCCTCGATGGCCCTCCCTTCATCACAGGCTTACCACACTACGGTACCCTTCTTTCCAGTATTCCGAAAGACGCTTTCCCGCGTTATAAGACGATGCGGGGCTACCGTGTAAGGCGCGTCTGGGGATGGGATTGCCATGGACTTCCCGCCGAAAATAAAGTAGAAAATGCGCTCGGTCTAAAATCAAAACGTGAGATAGAAGAGAAAGTAGGAGTCAAGAAATTTATTGACGAGTGTAAACTCTATGTGAATGATGTCTCGAGTGCGTGGGAATGGTATATAGACCATGTCGGGAGATGGGTCGATTTCGAGAACTCGTACCGCACTATGGATCGAGACTATATGGAGTCTGTGATGTGGGTCTTCAAACAAATGTATGAGAAAGGGTATATCTATAAGGGTTTGCGTGTTTCACTTTTCTGTCCTCATTGCTCTACACCGATTTCGAACTTCGAGGTGGCGATGGATGCGAATGAGAATTATAAAGAAGTCACAGAACCAGCGAATACATACAAATATAAACTCGTTGAAATCAAGTCATCAGGAGAGAGAAACAATGCTTCCTTGGGGAAGCTGTCCGACGAAGTCGTGACTGAAGGGGTACTTCGACAGGTTCCGACTGTATCGAGAATGCGCGACGAAGTCGGCACTCAGGATGACAAACCCACCTATTTTCTCGCATGGTCGACGACACCATGGACGAAGCTGACGACCACAGCGCTCGCAGTGAACCCAGACCTTATCTACGTAACCGTTGAGTATGAAGGGGAAAGATACATCCTCGCAGAGTCAACACTGGAGAAGGTATTTACCTCTGTCATCCTCAAACAAACCTTTGCTCGTCATCCCGCTTGTCCCGATCCTCTCGGGGAACTTGATTCGGGATTTGGTTCTATGAAAGAATCAGAAACCAATTCACAGAATCAGAAGGCAGTCTCATCAAACGAGATCCCGGATCGAGTCCAGAATGACAAGGTTAGTGTACTTGATCACATAACAATAGTCGACAAAAAACTCGGAAAAGAAATGATTGGCATGCACTACGAAGGACACTATGACTTCTATAAACCCGAGGTCGGGAAAAAACTCCATGTAATAGTCGCAGACGATTTCGTGACCGCGGATGAAGGCACTGGTATCGTGACACTCGCTCCCTACGGTGAAGAAGATCTCAAAGTCATGCAAAGAGACAATATACAAATCGTGAGAAATGTGAATGATGAGGGAAAACTTACCCCAAATAACCCCAATGGCTGGGGCGGTGTGTATCTAACGAAAGTGAACCCACTGGTGAACGAAGACCTCACAAAACGAGGTCTAATGTTTCATGAAGACCCCCAACATCGTCATACGATCGCGCACTGCTGGCGCTGTCATACTCGTCTTTTCTTCAACCCTCAAGAGGCGTGGTATGTTGATGTTCAGAAGCTCAAACCGATCATGAGGGAGACCAATGAGAACGTAAACTGGTTCCCATCGCATTTCAAGTACGGAAGATTTCTAAAAAGTATGGAGGGGGCGCCTGATTGGTGTATATCACGAAGTCGTTATTGGGGTTCACCGGTTCCTGTGTGGGAGTGCGAGTGTGGAGAACGATTCGTACCAGGGTCGATCGCAGAGCTTGAGGCACGGAGCGGATCGAAGATCGCGGATTTGCACAAACCAGATATCGATGATGTCACGTTGAAATGTAAGAAGTGCTCTAAAACGATTCACCGTGTACCTGAGGTTCTGGATAGTTGGATCGAAGCTGGTTCGGCCGCCTTCGCCGAAAGACATTTTCCATTCGATGAAAACGGGCACGAACTGAGTATCCAGAAACAACAGGAATATCTTCAGAGCTTTTTCCCACCCGATTTCATCAGTGAATATACAGGACAGATACGCGCCTGGTTCTATGTGTTACATGTTATCGCCGCAGCTCTATACCATAAACCTGCCTTTAAGAATGTTCTCGTAAGCGGCGTTATCTTAGGGACTGATGGCAGGAAAATGAGTAAAAACTATAAAAACTATCCTGACCCAAAGGAAGTTATTGAGAAGTATGGAGGAGATGCGCTCCGATTGTATCTTCTCGGCTCTCCAATAACGAAAGCAGAAGATATTAATATCTCAGAACAAGAATACAAGGATCAATTGCGGAAATTTATCATTCCGCTTCTGAATATCTGGAACTTTTTCGAAACATACGCACAAGTAGATAATTTTCAATTTTCCGCGTCTACCGAACAGGGAATTTTCAGTTTACAAACAATAACAGGGAATAACAATGTGTTGGACAAGTGGTTACTTTCAAGACTCAATAGTACGGTAAGGGCGATCACTGATGCCCTTGAGCAGTATGACACTTCTACCTCAGTCGCTTTCATGGGAGATTTTGTGAATGATTGGTCGAAGTGGCATGTACGGAGAAGCCGTGATCGAGTAGGGACTGGCGAACTCACTGAGGATGCAAACGAATACTACCAGACCACTGCGTACGTATTTGAGAGGTTCTTACGAGCTATTGCTCCCATAGTCCCATTCCACAGCGAATATCTGTATCGCAAGCTCACCAAGGAAGATTCTGTGCATCTTCAATCATGGCCTGATATTGACGAGGTGTATATCCATCCTGAGCTCGAAGCAAACACTGCAACAGCGCGCCAGATCTGTGAAATCGGCCACCAGATCCGTAAAACAAATAGCTGGAAGGTGCGTCATCCTCTCGCGAAACTTGAGATCACCATCGACGCTGACTGTAGCACTATACAGGAGAACATATGGAAGACGGTGCTCGAGGAACTCAACGTG
Organism: Candidatus Woesebacteria bacterium; assembly: GCA_041907525.1. GTDB lineage: Bacteria > Patescibacteriota > Microgenomatia > UBA1406 > GWC2-37-13 > JAGOLU01. The sequence continues at coordinate 2,616 of JAYRHC010000115.1, read as the reverse complement.
AAAAATGTCGTCATCAATGGAAAATATCGATATCCATATACGGAGGTTTTCGTCACAGATGAAGAGCTCAAGCGGGAAGGTGAGCTTCGCGATCTCCTTCGCGAAATCCAGGCGATGAGGAAGGAGAAAGGGGTAGGAATAAATGAAAAGATTCAGGTCATTTTACCTGAAAAATACGCTGACTATATCGAGGAGGTGAAAACTCACATCAAAACGAATACTGTTACACTAGGACAGGGACTTGATGTCTCAGTTTGAGCGTCGCCTGGAGATTCCAGCGTTTCAGAAGACGCTTGGGACTAATAAGTAGTTGTATAGCAGTGGAGTCGGGTTTGTAGGTTGCAAGGGCCGAATTATACGATATAATTAGTCTCCATGACAACATTCGCAGTCGTTAAGACAGGTGGGAAACAATATATCGTCAAGCAAGGCGATGAGATAGTCGTAGATAAGATAACAGGCAATGTTGGTGATAAGGTAGAAATCCCCGCTCTAGCCTCATTTACAGATGCTGGGGAAGTCACGCTCGGCCTTCCCGAACTCGACAAGAAGGTATCATCTGAGATACTAGAGACAGGCAAAGGCACGAAGATCAGAGTGGCCAAATTCAAGGCTAAAGTACGCTATCGTAATGTGAAGGGTTTCCGTCCCACACTTACCAGACTCAAGATCTTGGCAGTATAATATTCGTTATTCGCTATTCGCTCATTCAACTTACTTATGGCCCATACCAAAGCACAAAAAGCAACGAAAGGTAATCGGGACTCGTTCTCGAAGCGTCTGGGAGTGAAGGTCTACGGGGGACAGTCCGTAAAAGCAGGAAACATCATCATTCGTCAGAGAGGCACCCAATACAATCCAGGGGATAATGTCTTGTGTGGCAATGACTACACTCTTATGGCAATGAAAGATGGAATCGTGAAATTCTACGAACGTCGTGCGAAACGATACGTGAGCGTTGTCTAATACCTCTTTTGTACTTGATTGATATCGTGTATACTACTTCAGTATGCTAACCGACGAACTAATAAGACAGAAGATAAATGCAATTAAACTTCATACTGATCCTTTGACCCAAGCTCAGCTTGTGGTGGAACTTCTGCGAGAATCACCAGTCCGTAATATTGATCTGGCTCGTGAGCTTGGGATCAAGCCCTCCTATCTTTCTCATCTTGTGCGAGTCATGAAATTACCCGACATGGTGATTGATGGCTATTGGAATAAACAGCTGACGTTTACTCATCTTATTTTGATATCCCGATTGAAAAAAGCTGAAGAGATAATCGCACTCTATGAAGAGATTCTGACAAAAAACTTGAATGTCGCAGCGACGGAACGCAGAATAAGGGAAATACTGTACCTTATCGACAGTACTGGGAAATATATTTCGAAAGAACGATTGCATACGATACAGTCACGCATAGAATCCTCATTACAAAATAGTGCGAACGTGTCGATAGTGCAGACCAGGATCAAAGCGAAGATCGTTATTGATGTCCCCGGTAATCTCGTGAAAACGTCCGAGTTTATCGAAGCTTTCGCGAACAGATTCCGCCAAAAGAAACAGAAACAAGTATTCGATATGGGAGAGAACCAACAAGAATCTTCAGTGCCTGGACCCGACCTGCTGGATAGTCGAAGTATGCAAGGTACGGAAACTGCGTCAGATACTGTATCAGAACATGTAATCCCCAGTGATAACCGTGATATTTCTGAAGCTCCGACAAAGAAATTCCGGTTTGATCCCGACTTTTAATCTTTACTGGTATACGGGTTAGAAAGCATCCCTGCCGTATCGGAAGGGAAGTAGCGGAAAAATACTACTCCAATTACGCTATCTTGACGGATGGGGCCGAATATGCGGCTGTCCAGAGATCCCGTCCGATTGTCTCCCATTACGAATAATTGATCCTCAGGTATGGTGAAGGACTGTCCTTCTTTATATAAAGAGTTTTCGTAGAGCTGTGTCTTGTCCTTGACATATTTCTCATCGAGCGTCTGATCATTCACCACGAGATCACACTGGGTACGGAATGGAGGCTGACAGTGATCGATCATGATCGTATCGCCAGGGATTCCAATGACCCGTTTCACAAATTCGATTTCCTTGTTCTCGGGGGAGTTCAGCACGATAATATCCCCCCGTTGGGGCTTTCTCAGCTTGTAGGTCACTCTGCTTACGAATATTCGGTCATTATCGTGTAGGGTAGGGAGCATCGAGCTTCCTCGGACTTGGCTCGGTTGTAGGATATAATAGTTCACGACGATAAACATGGCGCCCACGAAGACGATCGTCTCGAGCATATCCATGATAAATCCAATGATTCCTTTCAGTAGTGACATGGGGTTCATTCTAATCAATAAAGGGATATAATACAATAAGAGCCGAGGTCTAGGAATGTAGGCGATCAGGCACCCAGGCATTCAGGCACTTAGGTATTCAGGGAGATATGTGAGATGCTTCCTAGGGGAAGCTCCCGCTCAAGAATCTGAGCGGGTGAAGGGGTATGTCGGATAGTCAGGATCGTTGGCGAATAGCGAATGGTAAAACGCAAATAGAAAACGAGTACAATGCGAATGTCTAGTGTGCGCACCTCTTCCTCGAGAGGGGTGTCC
>JAYRHC010000114.1:0-5400 GCA_041907525.1 Candidatus Woesebacteria bacterium | reverse complement strand
TTGGGGAAGCCCTCATCTGTGTCATCCTGAGCCTGTCGAAGGACTGAGCGGGACGGAAGGGGTTAATATTGATACGAAAATGTACACCCCTTGGTTCTTGACCTCGCTTCATTTACAATATCCTCATGTCGTTTATTCATCTCCAACTTCACACCGAATACTCACTCCTTCGGAGTATGACGCGGATGAAAAAGGCAATAGCGAGAGCGAAAGAGCTTGGTATGAGCTCACTTGCCATCACAGACTACGGGAATATGTATGGAGCGTTCAAGTTTTTCATCGCGTGCAAGGATGCAGGGATCAAGCCCATCATCGGCTGTGAGCTCTACAAGGCAGCCAATAGCAGAAAAGATCAACAGCACGGAGATTTTAAAGAAGCATATTCACTCGTAGTGCTCGCTCAGGACTTGACCGGATACCGTAACCTTGTGCGACTCGTCTCATATGGTCAGCTTGAGGGACTACACTACCAACCACGTGTAGATTTTGAGCTGCTTGAGAAATACAAGGAGGGTCTTATCGTGCTCTCAGGCTCCCCACTTCGAGGGGAGATCGGCGAACAGATACTCCATGATCAGATGACCAAAGCACAGGAACTTGTGCTCAAGTACAAAGCCATCTTCGGAGAGGATTTCTACATTCAGCTTGAGCGTCATCCTGGCATGGCACAGCTCGAGACGGTGAATCAGGGTCTCATCAAGCTTTCCCGCCAGCATAGTATTCCTGTTGTCGCTACCGCGAACGTACATTACCTTGAGGCTGATGACGCCTATGCACAAGAAGTGCTGCTTTGTATCGGGTCACAACGGGTCATATTCGAGAAAGATAGACCACTATCGATGATGGAGCACCCCGACTACTATTTTAAGACTCCCGAGGAAATGAGTTATACATTCGCAGACATACCCGAAGCAATCTCAAATACCCTAAAGATTGCAGACATGTGTAACGTCGAGATACCTCATGGGAAGCTCATTCTCCCGAAGTACCCCGTCCCAGACGGCATGACTCCGAAGGAACATTTCGCCCAGCTTATCGAAGAGCGAAAATCACGGGTGAAAGAATACGACCAAGAAGTGGTGAATGCGCGTATCGCATACGAGCTGGATATCATTAATAAGAAGGGATATGCTCCATACTTCCTATTCGTACAGGATATGGTGAATTGGGCGAAAGATCAGGGCATCGCCGTAGGCCCTGGGAGAGGATCAGCTGCAGGTTCGCTTATCGCATATGTGCTGCGGATCACCGATATTAACCCTCTTGATTACAATCTCCCCTTTGAACGGTTCCTGAATCCAGATCGACCTACGCCACCCGACATAGATATCGATTTTGCAGATACCCGACGCGAGGAAGTAGTCACCTATATCGCGAAACGGTATGGGGAAGATCATGTCGCACAGATCATCACCTTCGGTACTATGGAGGCGCGTATGGTCGTCCGCGATGTGGCACGGGCTCTCGGGCACAGCTATGCGACGGGAGATCGTATCGCGAAGATGATACCTCCCAGTAAACAAGGATTTCAGGTTACTCTCGAGATAGCGCTTCAGCAAGCTCCGACTCTCAAACTTGCCTATGATAATGAAGAAGAAATCAAACAAATTATCGATGTTTCCCAGAGGCTTGAGAGCCTGCCTCGACATTCCTCTGTCCACGCAGCGGGACTTATCGTTGGAGACAAACCACTGATTGAGCACATCCCATTACAGCTTGAACCGAATGGACACAAAGTCATCACACAGTACGATATGTATTCCCTTGACCTCAATGCAGTATCGGAGAACAAGGCAGTAGGGCTGGTGAAGGTGGATATTCTCGGACTTCGCAATCTCAGTATTATCGAGTCTGCACTGAATCTCGTGAAACAAAATCGGCATCAGACCATCGATATTCATGAAGTGAAACTCGACGATCAGAAAGCCTACGGACTCATAAGCAAAGGTGAGACTGTTGGCGTGTTTCAACTTGAGTCTCCCGGGATGCGCAGGCTGGCGAAAGATCTCATGCCATCGAAACTATCAGACATTACCGCCATGGTGGCGCTGTATCGACCAGGACCTATGGATCTGATACCGACCTTTATCGAAGGGAAACGGAACCCGAAGAGCATCAGCTATCCTCACAAAGATCTGAAACCCGTCCTCGCAGAGACCTATGGCATACTGGTATATCAAGAGCAGGTGATAGATATAGCGGTAGTCATGGCACACTTCACCAAGGCCCAAGCAGATCTTCTGCGGATGGCAGTGGGAAAGAAGAAGAAGGCGCTCATGGAAAAGGGGAAAGCACAATTCATCCAAGGGTGTGTGGAGCATGGATACACACAAAAACTTGCTCAAGAAATATTCGGATTTATCGAGAAATTCGCATCCTACGGATTCAATAAATCTCACGCTGCTTCATATGCCCTTATCGCTTACTGGACAGCCTATGTGAAGGCGAACTACCCTATAGAATTCATGACATCTCTTCTGACCGCAGAAATAAGTGGTGCCACTGGACCCCAGCGAGAGGTGAAGATGACCGCGGCGCTTGAAGAGTGTAAAGTTATGAAAATACCTGTGTTGCCACCCGATATAAATAAGTCTGAAGATGGTTTTAGTATCGAGGGGGACGCGATACGATTCGGGCTTTCGGCGATCAAAAACGTAGGCTCCGCTGCGATCGAGACAATCATCCATGCACGGAAAGAAAAACCATTCCACTCGTTCTCTGATTTCTTGTATCGAGTAGACCTTCGGAAAGTGAACAAGAAGACTCTCGAATCGCTCATCAACGTCGGAGGATTTCTCGCTTTTGGCAATAGGGCGACCCTCATCGCACATTTCCCCGAGCTCGTTGAGCGGATAGGGCAGAATAAAGATCTGAGTGTATCTGGACAAGATAACCTATTTGATAGCGGACCGATGGCAGAAGTGCACCATGACAAGCTCACTCCCGTACCCGAATACCCTCCCGAATACATCGCCCAGGCCGAGCGCGAACTCATCGGGTTTCTCCTTACCCAAAATCCCCTCGAACCATACGCAGCAATTATCCAACAAAAAGTGAATAAAAAGATCGCAGAGGTCACCCTTGATGATGTGAAAAAACAAGTGATAATCGCGGGTGAAGTCACGTTTATGAAAATCTTGAAGACAAAGAAAGACAATAAAGAAATGGCGATACTTTCGGTGAATGACGGCACCGCCACTATGGATGTGGTAGTATTTCCCAAGACCTTTCAACAGATTCGGGACATTTTGAAGACTCATGAGGTGCTCCTCATAAAAGGAACCATCTCGGATCGTGAAGGTGTATTGGGGTGCCTCGTCGACAACGCGGTGAGTTTACAAGAATACAAAAAAGGACATTAACAAGTTCGGGATGTCGCAGAAAGATCGTTATATGTTACAATAACTCCTGTCTTATTCGTACCTTATGGTCCACGTTAGCGTAAAAGCAGAACAAATATTCGATCTCCTTGGGTTTCCCATCACCAATTCCATGATTTTGTCGTGGATTGTCATGGGGATTTTTCTCGTTGTAGGGATATTTTATGCAGGCGCCCTAAAGAAGCGAAAAAAACCTCCACTTTTTCACATAGTACACTCCCTTTTTCTCGTGATATATAATCTCATACAGAGTGTCCTCCACGAGAAAGTTGTCATATTCTTCCCACTGCTGGGTGCATATTTCTTCTATATTCTCATGAATAATTGGATGGGAATGTTACCCACTGTGGGAAGCTTGCTGATCAAGCCGATTATCGCAAAGGAAATTCATATTGATTCGCCGACTCAGAAATCGAAACCCGCAATTGTTCAGCCAAAGGCAGATCAACAGTTGACGGCAGATTCTAAAGAAGTGGAGACTGAGAATAATAAAGAAGAACATCGGAAGATCCCTCTTTTACGCGCGAACACCGCAGATCTCAATACTACCTTCGCACTTGCTTTGGTCACGGTATTCATGATCCAGTATTACGGTTTCAAGTATAACGGTACCGGATATTTGAAAAAGTTCTTTAACTTCTCGACCCCGATTATGTTTTTCGTCGGGATACTAGAGCTAATCTCTGAGTTAGCACGTATACTATCGTTCTCTTTTCGGTTATTCGGAAATGTTCTCGCAGGGGAGATCCTGATCACTATAGTGGCGTTCCTTCTTCCACCCGTTACATCGTTTATTATGGTACCATTTTTCACACTTGAAATCATGGCAGGGGCCATTCAGGCGCTTGTATTTACTATGTTGTCGACAGTACTCATCGGAATGGCGACGACGAAAATGCACCACTAATATAAACATCAGAAAAATACTAAATTCTAAATCCTAAACTTAAACATGAAATAAATCGTTAAGATTGATACTTTTTTAACTAAGTAGGTTTGGATTATAGAGTTTAGAATTTAGAGTTTAGATTTTATAAATTAATTATATATATATGGATTTAGATTCAATGAAAGTACTGGGCGCAGCGTTAGCTATTGGTCTGGGGGCTTTGTCTCCTGGAATCGCGATGGGACTTATCGGATCGAAGGCTATGGAGTCCATTGGACGTAATCCTGAGGCAGCACCTCTTGTCCAGACGAACATGATTCTCGCTATCGCATTCGCCGAATCGATCTTGATCTTCGCATTCGTCATCGCGATTATGATCAAATTCGGGATCGGAGGATGAACCACCTCGCAGCAAGCTGCGAGGTATGTGTCACCCTGAGCTTAGTCGAACGGGTGACATGTCATGGATTCGACAAGCTCACCATGACACTAACGCAGCAAAGCTGCGGAGGATTCCCGCTGACGCGGGATCCCTGAGAAAGAAATTATAATTAGTAAATTCATTACACACTCATGGAAGCACTCGGAATAGATGGGAAATTACTTATCGCGCAGATCGTGAATTTCTTGATCTTCTATCTCATATTTAAAAAGTTTATCGCCAAACCACTCGCAGGATTTATTAAGAAGCAACAAGACGACGAATTGAAACGCCATGCTCTCAGCCAAGAGCTTGAGTCTTCTAAGCTCAAGCTAGACGAAGAGAAGAAAGACATGCTCCAGGAGGTGAAAACCGAGCAAAAGAAGATACTCGCCGAGGCGAAACAGTATGGGGAGAAAATCAAAGCTGATATGGCTCTCCAATCCCAGAAACAATCAGCCGAGATAGTGGAGGCCGGGAAAGCTGCGATAGAACAAGAAAGGAAAGCGGCTCAGAAGGAGCTCGCTCAATATGTCCGTGAGACAGCGGAAATAGCCGTACAGAAAGGGCTCGCGACGTACCTTACAGATGATACCCGAAGAGCGATAACAGCACAGGTAATACAAAATATTCAATGATGCACTGATGAAACTATCAAAACAACTCAAAGAAGGCCTTAGATCATACCTCAAGGAAAGGTTCGACTCGCG
>JAYRHC010000113.1:0-5792 GCA_041907525.1 Candidatus Woesebacteria bacterium | reverse complement strand
TCGAATCATTCCACGTCCGCATTTCACTCCTTTTGGCTTACGCAGCTAGCCACGACAGGAATCGCTGGTTTCGCGTTATTAGCAGGAGTATACATACTTGCAATGAAAAGGAGTTTGTATTGGGCGCTCGCACTGGCTATTCCAGCACTTGTCGGACTCCTGGATAACGTAGTCTTCCATCCCTTCGTGCTTACTTTATTTATCTTAGTCTACTTTTCCAGAGCGCTCGACACTCACACACTCCATATCAACACTTGAAAATTGAGAATTGAAAATTACCTTCTGAGCCTTCCCGGAGAATTGAACTCCGATCGACGGTTTACGATACCGCTGCTCTGCCGTTGAGCTAGGAAGGCATAAACAGGATATTATAAACCGTAATTCACTGAAACACCCCACGATAATCAAACCCCTTCATTTCCTCATTCAAATCCTTGATACTGACGATGTCTCCATCTCCGAGCATTTCCCATATCATGAGGATCGTTGATTCCCAATCATGACCGAGTTGTCCGAGGATAAAACGCAGGATAAACTCTGCTATTTCCCCATTTGTCCCCATGAAGTTGATCTTCCGTTGTGCAAGACTGTCTATAAAGTCATTACGATTTTATCCCCTGTATACGTTACCCATGCAGGGATCTCGTGACTGATGGATTCTGGTGGATACTTTTCGTGCAACACTTTCGTGTCTATGGATCCCGAAAGCTTGATCTGATCCAGCGTATCTTTCAATATTGGGCGATAGTCATGCAGTGATTTTTGAGTACGTATGAGGGCGATAAGGTATTTGTTTATGTCCCTTTCCGAGCCTATTAGTGTTGGATAGGCACGTTTTGACCCTAATTCTTTCAAATTCTAAAAAGCCTCCTTATCCCAAGGTTCTAAAAGAGGGTAGCGATAGAAGGGGGGAGAGTGAATAGGCATATCTACGATCAGAGCAAATGCTCAATTTCAGCCATTACCTTACCTGCGATCAATGTGTGACCCTTGTCGTTCGGGTGCACACCATCATTGGATAAATACTCGCGCTTCCACTCATCTTCACTGATGTTGACCTTAATAAAGGGTATCTGCTTCTTGCCGCACATCAGCTCTTGCTGACGCTCGAATTCTTGCTTTCTCTTATTCGTAAGATATGATTTGCCGCCAGTCAGGGGATTGTCCTTAGGGTTCGTTTTCGACTCATCGTAATACCCTCCTCCTACTGCGATCACAGTAGCACTTCGTTTTTTCAGTGTATCAAAGAAGTCAGACATTTCCTCTGTGTACTCTTCCAAAGTCGAGACGAAATTATCGGGTCGATCTTCTGCTTTCGCGTTGTTCCCACCTACACACACTACTGTAATTAGCTTGCCCCCGCGACCGTACAATTCAAGCATATTTGAAAATATCTTCTCTGCGAAATCGATGGTGGCTCCTGATTTTCCGAAGTTGAACACCTCATACTTTTCTCCGACGCCACCACGAGAAAACATTTTCTTATGGAAAGCACGCTTTACCATATCAGCCCAGCCTCCATTCTCACCTCCTACTCCGTACACACTACTACTTCCAATAATGAAAATTTGAATCATAAACGTAATTGTGTAATATATATAATAAATATTATCAAAGTCGTCTCGCGCCTCATTCGCTACAGGTTTACCAACTACCTTATAATGGTCGTGAATTCGACAGTATCATATTTCTTGCGAATAGCGCTCGAGTGATCATGATTAAACTCCGGCGTAAACGCCTTTCAGATTGCGCTGCTTTGCTCGTTCGATTTCTCCACGAAACTCTGCACTGATTTTGGAAAGCATCACCGCCCTTCCATCAACGATCACTTTCGGATCTACATACCGGAACTTTTTCACTATAGGAACCGATGACTTGGGTAAAAAGCTTAAGTCTCGCTTCTCCAATAAAGCTAAAATGTCTAGATACTTTGGATTGTTGCTGCGGGTTATTTTATGTAAGACATAATCATCTGTTTGGTCAAAATCAACAAGAGTAATTATCCGTTCATCTATGGCACTTTTCAACATATTTGTAAAAATCGCGTACCGCGTAATTCCATCATAGCCAGCCCAATAGTTTTCTTGGATAAATAAGAAATTATCAGCGAAGATCCGCGCGCTTTGAATGTCAGAAAACACAATTTCTTGCTCGTATACTCTCAGAAATGGCAGACATTTGTCGATGACGCATTGCGAAGATTCACGGAGAACGTAATCGATCCGATCCGCGCACATGCTCGGCACATCTCTCTCAAGTATTGCATATCTATGAAGGTCGGCAATGTGTTCGGTTGAGAATTTGAATTTTTTTAGGATATTGTTGATGGGAGGTTGGCGCAACACAGAAAGGTGCCTTTTATCCTGATAATTCTCGATAAGAGTGTCCCCCATGACCCAGTCGATTACATGGGAAAAAGCGGTATGCGAGATATCATGGAGCAAGCCTGCGATTTGCTCTTCTTCTGATGTGCCCAGTGTATTCAGCAGTATAAATACTCCTATAGAGTGCTCATAGCGTGAGTAACCATCTGCGTAATGGTATTTACCTGGAAGTCCTAACTGACTGATGTGCTTCAACCTTTGGAAGGGTTTAGAGTGAATGAGCTCAAGAGCGATGGGGGAGTCGATAGTGAACGTTGAGTAAACCTTGTCGTGAATGAGCATATAAGTTCAACAATGCGCAAAAATACATAAGACAGTTTAAGTTTCGGCTATTTCAGTGAGGTCACTCAAAAGTCCAGGAAGGATCATTGTTAAGCTGCAAATGTTAAATGAAAGTCTCATCCGATTTTGCCATCTACATAAGCGATTTCCCTGGGACCCAAATGTGGAACAACCTTCTTCTCTAAGAATGATCGCACAAGTGGGTTGTTTGAAAACCGAGCATTTCTGGTCGCCCATCTTATGAACTTTTGCATTTTGTGCTGAGTCCCATCTATTATCCATTTTCCTGTAGGATTGAGTCCAAGTTTTGTGGCCCGTGTCAAATATGCACTTTTTATTTCATCAAGAAATTCCTTTGCCTGTTCTGGGTTCTGGTCTTTCTCTTCCATGGCCGCTGAAGCAAATGATTCTATACCTAAGGCTCTGTCGATTTTTCTACCCATCCAATCATCATCAATCTGTGCTGCCATTCCTAGATTATGCATTATCTGTACAGCCCTCTCTACGTGATTTTGAGGTTCCGCGGACAGTACCCACATATATTTCTCGCATATAGCCTGCCAGTCCATCTTATCGGGTGCGAGGGGTTGCAGTCTGTCACTTAAAAAGCTCGGCCCTAGAATAGCTTGAGTTACTGCACAATTTGATATCGCATTCACGATGTTGCGATACATCTCTATATCATGGAATGAGCCTCCTTTTCTTAATGCGATAAATGCTTCCACCGTTTCAACCTCCTTAAGTGAATTATTGATTGTCATTTCCAATTGTGGAATGTTTAGTTTCTTTAAACTTGAATTAAGCGTCGCTTTTGCATCTACTTCCTTTGTAATTGCATTCTCGGTCAGCTCGTCAATTTCTAATCTATGAGCATTTGAAAAATCGACTCTGTCATTTAACCTAACTTGCAAGGCTAGTAAGTCGCGAACCATCTTTCTCCTGTTTGGATCTGTGAGAATTCCTGATGCACGAATTTCATTGGGGATAAGCGTTCCCAAACCATACAATATACTCGACAAGATAACCGATTGGAATCGACTAACCTCGTCTTGAGCCTTACTTATTTCATTTGCATCATGTATTTCAGGCAAGACTCTTAAGAAATTTTTTATTTGACCTATGTTTCCTGGAAAATTATCGGGCTCAATCATATAGTTTACATTTCAATATTTTAATATTTTGAGGATATTTTGTATCCTTATAACGTCCAGAGTGTGATATCCCCTGCGTTTGGATTTCTAACAGGATCAAGTTATCACTTGATAGTTCGGAAGACAAGTGCCAATCTTCAGAAGCCCACTTATGCCCTTCTTTTACTGCAAAAACATGTGCATACTTCCCTGCCCCAAGCGGGCGAACACGCCTGCCCAAGAGCACTTTTCCTTGTTCGTTTACGATAATCGCGCGCGAAACGTGTTTCATAAAATATATCGATAAATATGCGTTGTAGTGGACGCAGATCTCGCGTCCACTACTGTCACGTCTTGACTACGGCGGACAAGGGAGAAATGAGCGGGATACGGGAATCGAACCCGCTTCTCATCCTTGGGAAGGACGCATACTGCCAGTGTACTAATCCCGCTATTGCCATCCTAGTATAGCAAACATAAAAAAAACCGCTGACGTTCCGGGTCAGCGGTGTAAATTCTAATCCGGTTCCTACGGATAAGAAAGTGAAAAGTCTATTTAAGTCTCAATACTTGTCCAGGCATAATAAAGTCGGGGTTGGGAATGGTGGGGTTGAGCTGAGCAATACGTGTCCAATTGTAGGGATTGTTATACTCTTTTTGTGCAATAAGCCAGAGATATTCTCCCTGAGCGACAGTGTGAGTCGGAGAAATGGATGATTCAGCCTTGGTCATAGCAGCTTGAGCAGTGATATCTCCCACTGTTGCCTGTTTCGGCTGGACGGTAGGCACAGTGATCTTTTGTCCCACCAGAATATAGTCAGGATTTGCAATATTGTTAGCAGCGGCAATATCCACGAAATTATATCCAGAGCTGTATACCTTCTCAGCGAGGGTCCACAGAGTATCTCCCTCTTGTACCGTATAGACCTGACCTTGTCTCAGTCCTGTGGGTGGAGGGCTGATCTGAGGAGGGGTAGGGGACACCACGGGGGAGGCTTCAGCTGTCGGGGAAGCCTCTTCCGATGTCGTGACGGAAGGATTCGTGAACAGGCCCCCTATCTTCTCCTGAATTTTACCGAAAAATGAAGTTGTGGTAGCACCTGAATCAGGCTTAGTCTCTTCGCTCGTAAGCGTCTCAAGTCCTGCGATACCAGTCGAGTCATCAAGGCTCAATGTCGGAGTGAGGACCAGACCTTCCGCCACAATGGATGTGGGAGAGAGAACTGGGCTTTTCTCTGCAGCACTCGTCTGTATACCCGATGCTACTTGACCTTCGTTTGTTTTTGGACGTACCAGGGAATAAAATGTGGAGAGGATGACGATCGCTACTGAGATCCCCAGCAGAAGCATGAAGAACTTGTCTTTGAGAAGAGATCTGAGCTCGGTGATATAAATATTCTCAGTTTGATTCGAAGTATCCATGGTTTAGGACAAATAAAGTGATAAACGAGAACGTGCATAAACATACTAACAGATCTGTGGGCGACGTCAAATAGTATATTCTATATCAAAGTATTGTAATGTATACAATGCCTATTCATTTGGATTTCATCGGTGTGGGAGTTTTGCTCCTTTTGGTCGTCAGTGTCCAGGTGTTATCGCACATGCGAACTGTCCGCGCAATAAAAACTCATGCCCAGTCACTTCGTATGTCGCACGAGAGAGCTATACAATCTGGTGATCATTCGGTACACTATGAGAAAGCACACGATATTCTTCTGGCATTACAAAAGGAGAAACTGCATTCGTTGCGACAAACGATCATAGGTAGGTTGTGTGCAGCAATATTATCCGACAAGTTTTATGAAATCACGAGTAGTTGATAGTATCCAATCAGTGCTTATAGTAACATTCATAAGCACGTTAGTCATTGCTATTTTAAGTGCCTTAATCTTTATTCTTTATATACCGAAGGATAGAATCCCGTTTATCTTTATCTTACTGCTACTCACTCTGAATTATCTTCTTATAGTAAATCCTTCTATGATTTTGCTAT
>JAYRHC010000112.1:0-3358 GCA_041907525.1 Candidatus Woesebacteria bacterium | reverse complement strand
ATCCAGATTTTCGACTCGTCACCACCGACGCCCGGATAGAACTCGATAATGGCGATGTCAGGGTTAATGTGCATGGGTGAGGATCTCCACTAATTTCGCGAAGTCAAGAGTCTGCTGTTCTCGGGTCTCGAGATTCTTGAGGATTACCACTCTCCCCTTCTGTTCCTCTGGGCCTGCAATAACTACATACGGAATATGTTTCGCTGTGGCGTATTTGATCTGAGCCTCTAGTTTCTTATGTGGGTCGCTATAAAGCTCTGCGACAATGTGATTCTTTTGAAGCAAACGGAATATCGATGCAGAATACATCGCGCTATCCTGGGAGAATATAGTCATAAGAACTTGCGCATGTGCGTCCAGACTCGCGGGGAATTTATCGAGCTGCGTGAGTGCTTCGAGAATCCGATCGAAACCGAATGCGATCCCGGTCGCAGGCATCTGTTTCCCGACAAGACTACCGATAAGATTGTCATATCTTCCCCCACCGCCTACTGACCCTGCAGTATACCCAGAAACCACTGGCTCTATGATCATTCCTGTATAGTAGTCAAGACCTCTCGCCAAGGTAGGAGTGAAAACCATCTGTAATTCAGGTACTCCGAGAGATACGGCTATCCGCATGATCTCTGCGAGGCCTTGGGGCGGCTTAGCATTTTGAAGGGCGGTAAACAATATATCGCATGTTTCCTGAGATAATTTCTTGTCTCGTAGCTCCGCGATCACTTCACTGCTCGGTTTCTTATCGAGTTTATCTATGGTTTGGATGACAGAAAGTACCTGATCTTCGGCTACACCGGCGGACTGAATCGTGCTAATGAGCTGTTCTCGGTCATTGATTTTTAATACCGTATCAAGACCCAGCTTCTCAAATACTGCGGAAACGGTAGTGAGTATCTGTGCATCGGCGATCGCGCCGGGAGCGCCGATAATGTCTATATCGCATTGGGTGAATTCGCGGTATCGACCTCGCTGAGGTTTGTCTGAACGCCATACGGACTGGATTTGGTAGCGTTTGTAGGGAAAGATGAGCTCCCCGTGGTATTGGGCGACGACGCGAGCTGTCGGGACAGTCTGATCGTAACGTAAGGCGACCCTCCTGCCGCCTCTGTCTTCGAAACTGTAGATGAGCTTATTCGCTTCATCACCATACTTTCCTAGTAACAGCGCTTCATATTCAAGCGCTGGAGTTTCCAGAGGCTCGAACCCCTGAGATTCGAATACTTCTCTGAAAACACCCATAAGCCACGTGCGTTTGCGCGCATCCGCTCCGATAAAATCACGAAATCCCTTGAGTGTTTGGAGAGTGGTCATGCGGGCATTATAACAAGTTGACCCCCCTACGTACAAGGCTTCCACCTTCATCAAGATTGCGGTGGACAAGTCGGAAGGGCGAAGCAATCGTCAGAAGGAATCGAACCCCCAGGTTGGCTGATGACTGCGAATCTTGTTCGTCTGTCTAACTCGCTTTGGAATGCGCATGTACATCTGCATGCCTTTTTGCACGCAACGAATATTCATTGATATAGATCCCGGCACTCATACACAAGACAGACTCACAATCTTCACAATCATCACTACACTACAGAGCATCCTTCCCCTAGGAAGCATTTCACCCGCTAGGCAGTCGTCTGTCATAAGACCTCGGATATGTTGGATTGAAGAGGCAACGTCAAATTTCTGCAGCGGAAATGTTTGAGGAGCCCTAATCTTTTGTCGTGAACGACGAGTTTTTACGCGAAGAAATTGGATGTTGCCTTTCTATTTGTTTCTAGGCTATTGTTCGTGATGGCAATCACTTCTTCATCTCTACCTTATCTTCTTTCGCAGAACTTGGGGTGCGGACGATGACGACTTCCGTACCAGGCTGCGCTGATATTCCCTCTTCCGTCACTCCGGGCATGAATATCGCGAATTCCCCTGCACTTACGGTAGTGAGCTCACCGTCGAATTTCATCACAATCTCCCCTTTCAGTACGAGGATGTAGGAAGTACGATGACTATGGTAGTGGGGGGTGAACACGAATTCTTTTCCTCGTATGATCCCATGTCGAATCTCCACGTCTTCACTGTGCTGGGCAGTATCAGGGGGGAAAAACGCCCCTACAATCCAGCCATTATGCGACTGTATAAACTGCGCGAAACTCGCCTTCTTGTGTCTTTGGATCATGAGCAATAGTGTCTACCCTCAATTAGTAAACTTGCTGAGTGTTACCGACACGGTTTTTTCTTCTCCATTTCTCCAGAGTGTGACCTGGATTGTCTGCCCGATTTTCTTATCGAGAAGCATTCTCGTGATACTCTGATCATCCGACGTCACTACCTTCACTCCATCGATCTTCGTGATCACATCTTCTTCTTGGATACCCGCCTTCTCGGCTGGCGAACCTTCTACGACACGTACCACATACGCTCCTTCCACCAGATCATTCATGATAGCGGTCTTCCGATCGATCATCCGAGGCTCGATGCCCATGAAAGGACGCTCAAAATTCCCTCCTCGTTTTTCAAATTCCTGTAAGAGCGTCTTGATAATATTCACCGGAATGGCGAACCCGATGTTCTCTCCTTCACTGGATACTGCCGTATTTATGCCAATAACCTCCCCTGACGAGTTCAGCAGCGGTCCACCAGAGTTCCCTGGTGAGATCGGAGTATCAGTCTGGATCACATTGTCAAGCTTTTCTACAAACCCTTCAAACGGAGACCCCGCGGTAATACCTCTGCCCAGACCTGATATGATGCCCTTCGTCACCGAATTCGTGAACTCCCCGAGAGGTGTACCTATGGCTATGGTGGTCTGCCCAAGCCTGAGTCCGTCTGAGTCACCCATGGTGAGAGCTTTGAGCTTCGTGGTTGGAGTAACTTTCAATATCGCGAGATCATTGAGCGGGTCGCGGTATATCTGATCGACTTTCACAGTATCGCCATTATTGAATCGTATCTTGTATGTCGCGTCTTGCTGAGAGACGACGTGTTTATTCGTGATGATAAGACCCTCCTCCGACACGATAAATCCAGAGCCGATATTCTGATCGACTTCTTTACTTTTCCCTGGTATACGTCTGAAGCCGAAGGGATTCGTGGGGTCGAATTCGATGGTACCACGTTCCCTGGTCGTGAAGTTGATGCCGACTGTCACGACAGATGGCAGTGCAGCATCTATGGTAGCGATAAAACGTTCTTCTTCAGAACCTGGAGGAGCGATAAACTGCTTCTGAGTCTTTTGATCTTTTTGTGCGGTAGGAGTAGGTTTGCGTTCGAAAAGTGTAGTGAGATTTGGCAACGTGAACCCCTTCGATGGTGACGAAACTAGTTGGTTGGTGACTGCCAAGCCTATGATAAGCAAGGCGAGTATGAT
>JAYRHC010000111.1:0-3218 GCA_041907525.1 Candidatus Woesebacteria bacterium | reverse complement strand
CCTCCAGAGGCGGGCAGGCAACGGGATGACAGTCCATTTGGATTTCATAATGGACGAGAGATCTAGCGTCCACTACTTTACATTTTTCCGCCGAACTTGTCCGCCTCTGGCTGAAAAAGTATATTTGACATTACCCTGAACGCCTGAGTACCTAGCTTCCTGTTTGCCTGTTTGCCTGATTGCCTATTTGCCTGAACACCTGACCTCCTGACTTCCTATTTCCTCTTGTACACCCTCATCACCGGGTGGTCGAAGACGGTGAATGTCTCTTCCGCAGACTCATCAGGGAACTCGAGGATCGTCCGTCCGAATAGTTCGAGACGGGGATATGAAGTGAATTCTGCGACTTTCTGAAATCCTGATTTCCCTGAGAATAGATCCTCATAATATTGCTTAAGCACAGGATACGTGCGTGCGAGGTACGTACACTTCTCTGCTGAGTGTCGTGTGGTCGTGATCTTACCATCCAGACCAACACAGGTATGGTTATAAAAAACGCGTCTCGATGGTACGAAGATGTAGTCGGCGAGTACGACTGCTTCCTTCAACTCTTTCTGCAGCGCAGGATCCACATCCACCTCATATGAATTAAACGAAAGATATTGGATATTGTATCCATTCGGAACATTTTGCTTCTTACTTACGTCTGGGATAGGTATATCGATCACATTCGCAGTCTCCGACAGCACATATGACTGAGGAGGGATATGCTTATACACCCAATCGGATGCCACAAACCTCACATCGCGCTCAGTGTATACACTAAAGAATGCTATCCCTGGGATAGTAAACAGTAGTAAGACGACTATACCTAACCTATAGGTAATTATAGTAGACCATCGTTTGAGTCCAAATCTTCTGTACAGATCGGCGATAAGTAGCATCGCCATAACAAGCATGAGAGGATAGATCGGCGCGATAAACCGTGTCCATTTCGCATACCAGCTGATGGTAAGGACTGCATAGGAGAGGATCGCGAATCGGAGCTTGTTATACGACCGATTGTATGGCAATACCAGAAAGCCCATACAGAAGGCTATAAATACTGGTAATCCTAATACGAAAGGAAAAATGTGATTCAGCTGGAACACGAAAGGTTGTTCTAGGAGGAATTGGCGCGTATAGAAGGGGATTACCTTTCCGAGTCCCACATCACCCTCATAATGCATACTGCCCAGGAGTTCACGAAGTGAAATAATGTTATGCGGAGAGAAGATGAATGACACGATACCTGCGAGTATGGTGGTGAAGAGTACATAGATGCCTACGGTGAGTATGAACCGAAGCCAAGTAAATATTATGAGAATTAAATGATGGGATTGTTTAGTTGCTCCTTCTTCGACGGGACTCCCCCGCCTGCCTCGCATGTGCGAGAGCACTGCGCTGTGCCCGCCATGGCTGCGCTCAGTCGCTGCGGGTGGGGGCACGGTCGCAATGACGTATGACGTATGAAAGGATCTTATAGTCAACAACAAAGTGGTGGTGGCTTTTAACAAAATGATCATCAGTGGAATGGCTAGGTAGAGAAGGGAGGATATCTTCGTCGCGATCGCCAGTCCACAGACGATCGCCATAAGCGCCAGGTCGATGAAGCGCACTTTCTTTTGTCTGACCGCGACGATCGCAAGATAGGTGAGGATAGAATACCAGAGCATGAGGACAGCCTCAGTCGTCCCGAAGTGGGCAAACTGTATGAGGATGGGTGAGAAGATGAAACATGCCAGGGCTCCATACTTGAATATCCTTTTCTTGAAGATCGGATTCAGCTTAAGTAGTATCTGCAGAAGCACCAAGGGTATCAGAGCAGAGGCGAGCGCAGACCATACCCGAAGCCCCATGACAGCTTCAGAAAAATTCAGTCCTGCTCCCTGAGGGATGTCTCCCATAAGCTTCCCGAATCCATGTGCCGCGTTCGCGAGAGCATACCCCGCGAAAAGACTCAGCTGGCCATATGCGAAAAAGTGAGGATTGAAACATTCGACCTTCATATCAGGTAGAGCGAACTCACCTAAGGTTAGGTAGGTCATCACATTACGCGGTGCATAAGTGACCAATCCAGTGATTAGCTCAGCTGGTTTGTCACATCGCATCCGTATAATCGCATCTGCCATGTTCCGCTCGTCAGGATGCATAGGGTATGGCAACCCCCATCCAAGGTTACCAAACCGTGTATACACAAGAAGCAAAAAGAGGACTACTCCTGTGATGGTATGTACGTATTTCCGCATAAAGACCATGGATCGTATCCCTATTGAAAAAGAGCCATGTGAAGGGTATTATATGCAGACACTATTTTGAATTGCAAATATCTATGGATTCATACGAAATCACGTATCTCGTCGACTCAGAAGAAAAGGCGAAAACAGTAACTCAGCTCATCACATCCACGGGCGCAACGTACAAGCAAACCAAAGATTGGGGTGAACGTGAGCTCGCATACCCCATCAACAAACACACGAAGGCCCGCTACTACACGGGGATCATCGAGACACTTGCTACGAACGTCACTGAGATTAATAAGAAACTTAATTTTAGCGATATGCTCATTCGCTTCTTGATCGTAAAACAAGAGGAATAATACAATCTGCCTATTATTAAGTTCAACAAAATATACTATGTCAAGCAGATCAATAAACCGTGTAATGTTACTTGGTAATTTGACCCGAGATCCCGTCGTGAAATATACCACCGGAGGTACTGCAGTAGCGACATTCGCGATCGCGACCAATCGAGCTTGGACGACTGCTGATGGTCACACGAAAGAGGATGTGCAGTATCACAATATCGTCGCTTGGTCGAAGCTCGCAGAACTGGTAGGGAAGCTTTTGGTGAAAGGTCGCAAAGTATATGTGGAGGGCCGGCTTACCACGCGCAGATTTACGGGGAAAGATGGAGTCGAACGCAGTATCACTGAGATCGTCATGGATGACTTTATCGTCTTTAGTGATGGCAGACGTGCAGAAGAGAGCTCGGCACAAGGGCAAGCAGGACAAAATGGACAGACATCAGAGTCTTCCACGCAGTCTGAGGCAGTAAATGCAGCACCAACACCCGATGAGTCACCGACAGAGACTGTGAATCCCGATGATATACCATTTTGAGAAACACATTGGCGAATGGCGCTTGTCCGCCTATGGCGGAAATGGCGAAAGGCAAATAGCGAATGGCTAATAGGTCGTAATTGCGAGGCAGTCGGGAGCACAATGAAAACGAAACTT
>JAYRHC010000110.1:0-10102 GCA_041907525.1 Candidatus Woesebacteria bacterium | reverse complement strand
GAGAGACGTATCGGCCTAGGAACAATGGGGCTTGGGGACGCCCTTATTAAGATGCACCTGCGCTATGGATCACCCGAGTCACTTGATGTGATTGAGCGTATATACAAAATCATCCGTGACAACGCATACGATTCTTCGGCAGATATTGCAAGAACGAAAGGCGCATTCGGGAAATTTGATAAGAAGCTATATCCCGAAGGGGCGTATGTACGCACTCTTCCAGAGCCCATCATCAGCAAAATAAGACGGTTTGGCATCAGAAACTCCATCCTCACGATGCAGGCACCCACTGGCTCCACGAGCCTGCTTGCGGGTACGACATCTGGAATCGAACCGGTATTCGAATTCGAATTCACCCGACGTGATCGCATCGGGACCCACGTGATCTACCATCCTCTTTGGGACAGGTATCGTGAAGCGCACAAAGAAGAACTCACCGTAAAAAATGAGAAAGGAGAGGATGTAGTGACGAAACCAGCGTGGTTCGTTTCTTCTGCTGATCTCACTCCAGACGAACACGTGAATGTCCAGGCCGCGATCCAGAAGTATGTAGACGCTTCGATATCCAAGACCGTGAACGCCCCAAATTCCTATACAGTCGAAGACGTCGACAAACTCTATACACAGGCATATAAAAAAGGCCTGAAAGGGATCACGATGTTCCGTGACGGGTCGAGGGAAGCAGTGCTTGAGCGAGGAGACACATCTGCAAATAAGACATCAAAGATCGAGACCGGCAAATCGAGCCAGCCAGTAGCCGCCGTCGAAGAGCCTCATATGGCGCCGGTCAAGGCACGCCCCATGGTAGTCAATGGATCAACGTATCGGGTAGACACCCCAGTCGGTAAGGCCTATATCACGGTGAACTCGAATGGGACCGGCGACCCAATGGAAGTGTTTATTAACGTGGGCAAGCCGGGCGCTGATGTATATGCCATGGCTGAGGCTCTCGGACGCACTATAAGCATGTCGCTTCGGTTCAATATTCAGCTCGCCCCGATGGAGCGCGTGCGTAAGATCGTGGATGAACTGGAAGGCATCGGCGGGAGTCGGACTCTCGGATTCGGGAAAAATAGTGTGAAGTCGCTTCCGGATGCAGTGGCGAAGGTACTCGCGACACATTACAGTTTGCATAACGCGGAGGTTACCATGCCGACGGTGAATGGCAACGGTACTGTCGCACACGCGCCTTCAGCCCAGCCTGTGGCCGCCGCGGTATCAGCGATCGCCGCGATACAACAGGTAGAGTCCCATGTGTTAGCGACTACGACGGTGACATCGGTGTTGCCAAAGCGCAAGCCAAGTTATGATCTCTGTGGTAAATGTGGAGAAGCATCACTCGTCCACGAAGAAGGGTGCAAGAAATGCTATAGCTGTGGGTATAGTGCGTGCTGAAGATCAACACAAATGTGGTAGTGGTCGCAGATCTGCGACCACTACGAACTCATTGTATGTCATCCTGAGCTTGTCGAAGGATGCCTTTGTAACCTGTCTACATATTCTTGTTTGTCATCCCGATGAAAATCGGGATCTAGTTCGAAAACTATGGATTACCAGCTCATCATTGACTACGTTTTAAGGGCAGGCAAGGAGCTTAAGTCTGTCTGGGGGTCTGCACAGGATATAGGTGTTACGAAACAACATCTCACGGAATATGATTTAAGAATAGAGAGAGAAATCAAAGCGCTAATCACCTCGTTTGGGAGTAATCACAGCATGTTCGCAGAGGAGGAGAACACAGCTTTCATCAATAGTGATAATGTATGGGTTGTAGATCCAATAAGTGGAACAGCATGGTTTCTGAATCAGGCGGGCAGTTTTGCAATAGTTGTTAGTCATGTATGCAAAGGAGAAATACAATTTGGTCTTGTATACGACCCAATAAAAGAAGAACTATTTACTGCTGAAAAAGGCAAGGGATTACACGTAAACGGAGTGAAGTACATTGTGCAACCTTCGTTATCAAGTTCAGTATTATTTAATCCGTCAATGGGGTACAAAGATAGTAGTAAGATTCACCAGGTTTGGGACGACGTGTATCCATTCGATCCTTATAGATTAGCTGCCTCTTTCGGTCTGGGCTACGCTTACGTAGCTGTGGGTAGGTTCGCTGGGGTGATTACCCTCGCAAAGGATGTGTTCCCAGAGTTTGCGGGGAGCATACTCATCCAAGAGTCGGGGGGTATCTTCACAAATGCACAAGGGAGCGGTATAATCGGGCTGGAAGATAGGATATTTGTGGGTGCCCACAACCAAGAGACGCACAAGAAACTATTACAAATCATTAATAACACCAGTCAAGACTATCAAAAGGGATCTCTCCGCCCCCGCTCAGATTCTTGAGCGGGGAGTCGAGATGACACAGAGAACTTGTAAAAATTAGATTGCGATTATGGTCAAAATTTACACAAAAACCGGCGACGCAGGAGAAACGAGTATCATCGAGGGGAAGCGTATCCCGAAGTCAGAGCTTCTGATCGAGGCGAATGGTGCGCTTGACGAGGCGACGAGCTTCATCGGGTGGGCACGGGAAATGGTAGAAGATGACAAGATCCGCTCCTTGCTCAGCGTCGTACAGCACGATCTGTACGAGATCATGGGTTTCCTTGCGGGTGCGACGATCCCCACGAAGGATCTGGAAAAACGGGTACTTGTTTTCGAAGAGCATATCGATAAGCAGAGTGCGAAGCTCCCACCCCTTCATCGCTTCATATTACCCCAAGGCGGAGAAGCAGCGACGAGACTCCATATTGCCCGCACCATTGTGCGATCCGCTGAACGAAGGGTAGTCAGGTTCGTGCGTGAAAAAGTAAAGTACAGTCAGAAATCAGCGAAAACGGGCGAGTCGCCCGAGCTTCTCATGATTAAGTACCTCAATAGGCTTTCAGACCTGCTCTTTGTCTGGTCACGGAAGCTCGCTCAGGTAGAAAAAACAACATAAGATTGATAGAATAGAGACCCTATGAACAATAAAAAGTCCCTTATCGCGGCCATTATCTTCGTAGCCGTGGCTTCGATTATCTCGTTCGGCTCATGGGGTTCATTTCGAACACCTCCTCAGACTATCAGTCCGACGATACGTCAGCTTTCCATAACCCAGACTGTGATAATCCCGGATAACAAACCCGCGACATTGTCAGCCAAGATTACTCCAGGGACTACTGCGTTGGATCTATTACGGACACAGACGAAGATCGCTACACAGGGAGAAGGTACCCAGGCGTTCGTGACGAAAATTGGATCTCGAGAGGTAGATCCGAAAAACAGAGAATATTGGTCCTTCGAAGTGAATGGGAAGGAAGCGCCCGTGGGGGCTGGTAGTTATCTATTGCAAAACGGCGACTCAATCGTATGGCTACTCAAAAATTATTAGCGAGGCTACATATAGACCAACAGTATGTCGAGCTCATTATGGTGATGCTGCTTGCGGTAGTGGCTCGAATCATCCCCCATCCCCCCAACGTAGCCCCCATAGCCGCGCTCGCCCTCTATTCGGGAGCGAGAATCGGCAAGGGAAGAGCAGTGCTTCTTCCCCTTTTCGCCATGTTGCTTTCTGATTGGGCAATAGGATTTCACAGCACCATGGGCTATGTCTACGGATCTTTTTTGACGATAACGTTACTGGGGGTTTTACTGCGAAACGATCAGAAATGGGGATATGTAGTGGCGGGAAGCGTTTCTTCATCACTGCTTTTCTTTTTCGTGACGAACTTTGGCGTATGGAGAGAGGGGAGTATGTATCCCCACACCCTGGGTGGACTCATGAGTGCCTACGAGATGGGTTTGCCGTTCCTGCGTAATACCCTTATCGGTGACCTCGTCTATACCCACCTCTTCTTCTACGGTTTTCAGGCTATCGGCGTATTTGTCCAAAATCTCCAGCGTATATCGCGCAAAGCCATGTTGCCCGCACCCAGGAACGAATAATGTAACCCAGAAGGAAAAATGGTATTATGTAATGCAGTATGGCAGATACCAACTCCACCCCCATTACCCATCTATTAGATGACAAGGCACAGGATGATGGCGTAAATCCTCTCCCACCACAGTCCTCACCCCCCATCGTACCCATCTCCACTGGTGCGACGAAGGAAACGGGTCCATCACGATCATCCCAAGAACTCGGAAGTGAGCAAGAAGCATCAGAAGAGCAATCCGCGGAGACCTCTCAAGAAGATGAAAAGAAAAAAGAGCCGATCCGTCGACGGAAGGATATCCCCGATATTCACCCTGATGCTGCGAAAGCAGGGCTTCAGGTGGCTCCCTCAGCCTCACCCTTTCCCACCATCTATGATGTGAAAGTGCCGGTGTATAAGGATGAGCAAATCGTAGAAAACCTTCATCAAAATTTCTGGACGGGAGCTCGATGGCTCGCAGAGCTATGCAAATATATCCTTTGGCAGGCGCATATTCGCCTTCGTAAGGTAGGGAATAAAATCGTGCGGGAAAGGATACCAGAGAAGATCTAATGGGCTTTTTCTTTCTCATACAATCCAAACAAGCTTCACTTTCACTTGTATTTGCGTATCTTCTCTGGTAGAACAGCATCTTATCTATGGGATTCTCTTCACATATCGTCGCCAGTCGCACATCAGCCAGTATCCGAGAACGTGGCCGCAGCTACATCAGTCGGGTAAAGATGGTCAGGTCTAAGCCCGGAGAAATTCATGCAATGGTCTTCGGGACGTATCCATATCATACGAGTATCAGTCTGAGTAAGAAAGGTGAATATATTGACGAGTGTGATTGTCCATACGGTCCCTCCTGCAAGCACACTGTTGCCTTGGCCTATGCGATAGAACGAGATCCAGGGCTTATCGCGATGTTAGATAGCGCTGTGAGGGTCCCCCAGATGCCATTATCGGCACAGGGGGTCCTGAAGACATTAGCGGAAATCGATCGTATCTATCATGAAAACGAACGCTTAACACCACCCGCTCATCATCAAAAAGAAAACCACGGAATCTATTATCGATTCCATACTCAAGTGATGTATGGATATCTCTATTACAAAAATGGCGCCAATCCTTTCCCGTACCTTACAATAGAGACGGGACGCTATATAGTAAATCCCCAGACAGGAAAACTCACATTACGCAATAGTAAGACTCTTTCTGAGACCGTATACGAAAAGGAACATTTAGCTCCGGTAGATGAGGCGATTATTCGGACCCTAAGCTACTCATTACAGAGACAAAGTCGATACTACTATGGGAGTGCGGGGACACCGCTTCATGATGATATTATTGATGAATTATTCTCGCTTCTGGCTCAAGTACCTATGGTAGTGTGGGAAGATGGCACACCCCTTGAGATCACTCAGGAGCGGGCAGAGCTCACTCTCGCCTGTAAACAAACGGCTGATGGATACACTTGGGAGCCCGCTCTCATGTACAAAAACGAGAGACACACTCTGCAAGAGGAGAATCTACGCCTCTTTGAACATAAGCCAGTGATCGCGAAAGTAGGCAGCTCACTCTACCGACTACAAAATGAGCTTGACCTACAGACATTCCAACCAGCACTCTCCTTGAAAAATCTAGCCACTGAAGCTCTCCAGAATCCTTCTGTGGTCGACCAACTACTCTCCATAAGTCAATTCGTACCTCTTGAGCTTCCCGTCGATTGGACCAGTGACGCCTTGGTGGGGAGCCCTATTCCTCTCCTGCTTCTTGATCGAGACACCACACCTTGGACAGTCGAACCCTTTATGACATACGGTGATCATCGTTTCTCTCCTCACACTACCGCACCCCTATTTTTCACGTCTCCCTCCCATGGTAAGCTTTGTAAGCGCGACCTGCAAAAGGAGCGTGACGAGTACCTGCAGCTCTGTACGTTACTGAAAAAACAAGAGCAAGATGCTCCGTTTAACATACTGTATGCAGACCGCGAACATTTGTTCCATACCGTATTCGCCGAGATGCCTGCGCACTGGCAGATCGCGTTAAAGAATGAAGAAATGCCGGTCAAGAGAAACACGGCTGATTTTCATTTTGATCAAACGTCGAGCATTAACTGGCTAGACATTGATGGCACAGTGAAGATAGATGATTCCACTCTTTCCCTTAGTGACATTCTGGATGAGATCCTTACGGAGGAACCCTTTCTCACGATCAAGGGAAAGTCATTTCTCTTATCACCTCTTGATAAGAAGAAGCTCTTACAGCTGAGCGCGTACTACGATAGAAAAGAAAGAAAAGTGAGACTATCACGACTGCACATAGGAGCACTGGATGAACTTGCGGGCACCGTTGACACAGCGAAACTCCATGCAGTGTGGAAACAGACACTCAATGCCGTACGTTCATTCCAGACGCTTGCAGAGGTTCCCCACCCGAAAATATTCCATGCGAAACTTCGTCCATATCAACAAGAAGGAGTCAACTGGCTCTCATTTCTCAAAGAATATCAGTTCGGAGGGATTCTCGCCGACGACATGGGTCTCGGCAAGACGATCCAAGCACTTACCATCCTCGCCCGCGCACACGAAAATACAGCGGTGACGAGGCCTTCACTAATCGTCGCTCCGACCAGTGTGATCTATAACTGGCAGGAAGAAATACAGCAATTTACCCCCGGTCTTACTGCCCACATATATTTCGGGAAACAACGATCATTCCCTCAGGATAAGAGTACCCACGTAATTATCACAAGCTATGCCTTGCTGTGGAGAGATCGCGAGCAATTCACGAAACGTCACTTTCATTATGTCATCCTTGATGAAGCCCATTATATTAAGAACCATCAATCTCAAACAGCCAAGACGGCCCACCTGATCTCCGCAGATCACCGTCTGAGCCTGACAGGAACCCCCCTGGAGAATAATCTAACGGAGCTGTGGTCTCAATGCGCATTCGTCAATCCAGGACTGTTTACCAGTCTAGATCATTTTAAGCAGACATTTGTCACCCCGATCGAGAAATACCAAAGTCAGGAAGCTAAACAGCATTTACAGCGACTAATGAAACCTTTCCTGCTTCGGCGATTAAAACAAGACGTGATGAAAGAACTACCACCCAAGATCGAGCAGACGATATGGTGTGAGATGGATGGGAAACAGCGGACTCTCTATGATGCTATGAAACAATATTATCAGGCAAAAGTCCTGAAAATCGTCGAACAAAAAGGCATTAAGAAAAGCCAGATAGAGATACTGGAGGCATTGCTGCGTCTTCGCCAGATATGCTGTCACCCTGATCTGCTTAGGCTCAAAGAGCGGAAAAGTTACCCATTCTTACCTGCCAAGCTTCGTGATATTCATGTCTCGACCAAACTTGAATCGGTTATAGAGCTACTGAAAACAGCTATCTCAGAAGGACACAAGGTGCTTCTCTTCAGTCAGTTTGTAAGCATGTTACAGATACTCCAAACAGAACTCAATATTGCAAAGATATCTTCTCTCATGCTTACGGGACAATCGAACAATAGACAGGAGCTTATTAAGACATTTCAATCAAGCACATCTCATTCAGTCTTTCTTTTGAGTTTGAAGGCGGGAGGCACAGGACTCAATCTTACTGCGGCCGATTATGTGATCCATTATGATCCGTGGTGGAACCCCGCAGTCGAGACCCAGGCTACTGATCGTGCCCACCGTATAGGTCAAACGAAGTCAGTATCTGTATATAAAATGCTCGTAAAGGACTCTATTGAAGAAAAAATCCAAGCACTGCAGGAGAAGAAGAAGGGTCTGATAGAAGATATCATCGGGGGAGTGGGTCGTGGAAAAGGACTTACGCGCGAAGACCTGGAGTTTCTGCTCAAGTGACCATGAATCGTGTTCCGCTTCGCGGAAAACTGGTTCATGGTCGGGACGGCGAGACTTGAACTCGCGACCTTGCGCTCCCAAAGCGCACGTTCTACCATCTGAACTACGTCCCGCACATCTGAAAACTATCGTATTATAATACGTAAATAGCCCTTTATGCTCACGACGCGATCGAAACATTCATTTCTGAAAAAGCCCATACTGCTTTGGCTTACCTGGTTCGGGGGAAATATTTTAGTCGCCATACTTGTTTCTTTTTCTAAGATCCCCATTCGCTTGGGGTACCGATATACCGATATCGGGGTGGGCTTCGGTCTTCCCGAGTGGATCGGTGTACATGCAAATTTTGATGGGGTACACTATATGACTATTGCTCGAGAGGGGTATGGCTTGTTACAACAAGCTTTCTTCCCGCTATATTCAATCATCATTCATTATTTCTCTCCTTTACTTTTCGGCAACACCTTACTCGCAGGCTGGATCATCTCCGTATTTTTGAGTTTTTGTGCGGTAATAACATGGTACATGATATTTCATAAGCTCGCCCATAACACACATGAAGCACTCGGTAGCATTATTGGGTTTTTGCTTTTCCCTGGGGCATTTTTTCTTATTTCTGTTTACACTGAAAGTCTTTTTGTTTTCCTCCTTGGGCTCTATGTTTGGGGAGTTATCGGGAGTAAATATTGGCTTGTGGGTGTAGCTGGCCTTTTGCTCGGACTTACGCGCTTCGCTGGGATACTGGCGATACTTATTCCTCTTCCATTGGTTGTGCAAATATACTTGGATTCAAGAAGGATCAATACTCGTCAGATACTTGCGAGTATGATGCCAGTGATAGGGCTGGGTCTCTATGTCGGATATTCATGGATAACCTTTGGTGATCCCTTCGCTTTTTTTCATATACAGAAACAGTTCAATAATGGTCGTAGCACCTCGGTGGTACTTTTCCCGCAAGTGTTGTGGCGGTATATCAATATATTTCTTACAGCGAGGGTGGATATTATATATTTCGTAGCAATTGTTGAATTTGTGGTGTTTCTTGTCGTCTTGGCTTTACTCTTTTGGAGTCTTATGAAAGCATTGCGACACATCAAAACGACCCGTAAAGCACCGGTAATTGATCTTCTCATGCTTGGTCTCCTACTGTTTTCAATCGCCAATATACTATTACCGACCGTTACTGGTACTCTCAGCTCTATACCAAGGTATGCGCTAGTAGGTATGGGGTTGTACCCCGTGGTCTCTGCATTACCTCGACCCACACGAATAGTAGGATACCTGTTATCGAGTATTCTGCAAATCGCACTATTTGTTCTTTTTGCACAGGGATGGTTCGTGAGCTGATCAATCCAACCTATTTGCAGTATAATATCCACTCAATAAGCAGCCTTGTATCGTCTAACAACTGTCGAATGATGACTGACAACTAGATTTAGGGCCTATAGTTTAATGGTAAAACGAGCGCATGGCATGCGCTAGGTCGGGGTTCGATTCCCCGTAGGTCCACCGTAGAGACGTGTGCATGAACCGTCTGTTGTCATCTCGACTCCTCAAGCGATTGCGCGGGGGTGGAGGGATCCCTTTTTCAAGGCAAACATTGTATGGATTCTGAACCAAGTTGAGGAAGTCAAAGTCAACAAGTATATTACGCTACAAGTTTACAGCAGGTCGCAGATACGTATCTTCCTTTCCGTGTAGATGCCCTGCGATTTGCAAGAATTTGTGCTCGAAATCTACGAGCGTTTCCGCTGGATCCTCCCGATCGAACACCACATCAACCACATGATCCACTGCTAACTTCACCCTGGTCTCGTCTCGCCTCACCAATTTAGGATCGATCCACCGCATTGTTTTCCCTCGATGTGCGAGCTCAGCAGTGAGATACCAGACTAGATTTCGTTCGTTCAAACCTTTTTTCTCTAGCTTCAACGCGGAGTAGGTTTTACCATAGCTTTGTATGAGCACTTCTGAAAAGGCGATTGCATCTCGAGGGCTCACGCTTCCCGTGAGCCCGAAGAGGTAGATCTGCCCCAGGAAATTCGCCAGGGGATACGTCTCTTTCCATGCACATAGAATCCTTTTCCCACCACGGAAACTACTCCCCCCGATAGGAGAGATTCTACAATGATTTTTTCACCTTGCGCCAAGGGAAGCGCGCCCACAATGTCCTTAAGTAGAGTCAAATCATCGATATATGTGGTCATAGGAGAGGATTATACGGTAATAGTCACTCACACTCTTGACAACTCCACCAGAGTAGTTTAGACTATAATAAGATAGTCATTATAAACGGTTACTTTCGGTATATGAAACAAACCATTCTTTCTT
>JAYRHC010000109.1:0-4848 GCA_041907525.1 Candidatus Woesebacteria bacterium | reverse complement strand
TGTAAATAACAATCCAAAATTTACTTGACCCGAGATATGCTCGATATGTTCATTTTGTTCGATATCTGGTCAATGAGTTTTGAGATGAGGTAAGTAGGCGCAAAAACAAGCATGGAAAATACGAGATAATGAAATGGTCTTCTGGGGAAACCCACATCGAGCACATACAGCACGAGGATGTGCACAAAGAATATGGTATATGAACGGGTACTCACATAGGTAAGAAATCGCATGACTAAACCTGTTTGTCTGATATATCGAGCAATGAAATGGACGAGAGTATATGCAAGTATCACCGTCCAGATCGAAAAGCTGAAGTAATAGATATCTGGCGGGTATTTATGATAGTACGTGTGTACGGTGATGCCATGACGCGAAAGATACCCATACCAGTAGAGAAATATTCCCAGATTCGTAGTGAAGAAAGCGGCGATATACATCCATTGTTTATTCCGCCACCACTTCAAAAAGAGAAGTATTCCCACCGTAATCCCATACCAAGGGAGTATCATCCACCACCGATACACACTGTTCCAATACGACCTATTGCCCAGGTAGAGAGCGCTCGTAGTCATGGATATAAGCAACATTACTAGGCTCGCAGATTCTTCTCTATCTACCAGATTGCGCAGGAAAGGCAAAGCAAGAGTGATATAGATAAAGAGTAACACGAGCCAATTGAAATCGCTTCCTCCGGTGAAGGTGAGGTTTTTTACGATCATATCGGGCGTAATTGTCTTATGTCCGATGATAATCATGAGGGAGAAATACGCCATAAGCCACAGGTAGTAGGGGACAAGAAGCCGCACTCCCCGTTTCCATAGGTATCTCAGATAGTCTGGGACACTTTGAATGTCTGATTTGTCAACTGCGATTGAGCACAGAATAAACGCGGGTACTACCCATTGACCCCAGCTCCACATCCACCCCGTGAAGGATAATCTGGGGAAATAGGGATTGATGTGTAGTACGATCATGAGCAGGATCGATACCGCTCGCAGGATGTCCACTACCGTGTCGCGGCGGCTAGGTTTTTTCTTCACCATAGGTTCATTGTACAGAGTAAATAGCGAATAGCGAATGGCGAATGGCGAAAGGCGAATAGCGGATGACACATATTTGCCTCACTATTTTCTCTTCTTTTCCCTATAATAACCCCATGCGGATCTATAATACGCTTTCGCGAACGGTCGAAGAGTTTATACCTCTCAGTGGAGGTAAAAAGGTAACCATGTACTGCTGTGGACCTACGGTGTATGACTATACCCATCTCGGGCATCTCTGGAAATATACGATGGATGATACTATCCGGAGAACACTTACATTTCTCGGATACGACGTTCTCCAAGTCATGAATATCACCGACGTCGGGCATCTCGTGAGTGATGCGGATGAGGGTGAAGACAAACTGGAAAAAGGAGCACGGAAAAGTGGGAAAACAGTATGGGAAGTCGCAGAGTTGTACACAGACTTTTTCAATCGGTCGATGCGCGCGATGGGTATCCTGGAGCCGAACGTGACGTGTAAAGCGACCGAACATATCACAGAGATGATTGAGCTCGTCCGTACACTCGAGAGTAAAGGATTCACGTATACAACATCGGGCGCAGTGTATTTCGACACAAGTAAATTTCCGAATTATGGATCGTTGACTGGTCAGAAATTGGAAGAAAAGAAGCGGGCAGCGAGAGCTGAAGTGGTAGAGGATGCAGAGAAGAAGAATCCCTATGATTTCGCTCTATGGTTCAAGAGGGTCGGTCGATTCGCTGATCATACGATGCATTGGGAAAGCCCATGGGGAGATGGATTCCCGGGCTGGCACATCGAGTGTTCTGCGATGAGTATGAAATATCTCGGTCCCCAGATCGATATCCATACGGGAGGAATAGATCATATCTCAGTGCACCACCCCAACGAGATCGCCCAGTCTGAAGCTGCGACAGACAAGTCGCCCTTCGTCAAGTATTGGGTACACCATAACTTCGTACAGGTAGAGGGTGAGAAAATGAGTAAGTCTCTCGGAAATTTTCTGACGGTAGACGACGTTACGAAGCGCGGCATAGATCCGTATGCGCTTCGACTTCTTTTTCTCCAGGCACATTATCGGAATGAACTGAACTTCACTTGGGATGCTCTCAAGGGCTCCGAGGTCGCCCTGAAGCGACTCCGCGAGATCTACTACAAGCTCGGAAACGAATCGAACACACGCGATGTGGAGATAGGCGGTTTCATGAAACAATTTATTGAAGCGATCGCTGACGACGTAAACACCGCGAAGGCAGTGAGTGTCCTGTGGCAGCTCATCAAAAGTGATCTTACAAACCCACAGAAAAAAGCGCTCATAGATAGATGGAATTCCGTCCTGGGTCTTGACCTTGCTCCAAGAGGGGAGACAGATATTCCTCAGGAAGTGGTCTCCCTTGCAGAAAAACGAAAGGAGGCAAAAGCCAAGAAAGACTTCAGTCTAGCGGATGATTTACGGAGACAGATCGAGGAGAAGGGCTACATCGTGAAAGATCAAAAAAATGACGATTATGTGATCCATCGTCACTGATACCTATACCTTAGGTCTATGGATTCCCTTACATTTACATTATTCTACCTCTCCGGAGCGTACCTGCTCGTGGGGATAGTATGGCTAGGCACTACATCGTGGGGTCGTATACGGTTACTTTCTTTCCCCGTCACTCGCATTCTCCAGATCGTCATCAATCTTACCCATATCATCTCAGGATTGTTTTTCCCTCTGGCGATACCCTTCGACATACCGGTGCGTTCATTTGGTCTTACCGTACTTACTGTGGGCGTCATACTTGCGATATGGGCGAAACTTACGATGAAAAGCAATTGGGGGATACCAGGAGTACACTCCATAGCAATACAGAAATACCTCGTGAAGTACGGGCCTTTTCAGTATACCCGTAATCCAATCTATGTGGGCATAATCCTCATGTGTTTCGGTATGGCGATCGCTATGAAAAGCGCATTTATTTTCCTTATTTTCGTTCTCTACTGGTACTTCTATACTATAATCCAAAAAGAAGAGGAAGCACTCGTGAAGCATTTCGGGAAAGACTATATTGAGTACTGTAGTGAAGTGCCACGATTCATCTGATCTCATGAGTGATCTTCTCTCCAAACTCCTTGGTGCCGATCGCTCCATCACTCACGATGTCACTAGTACCATAGCCCTGCGTAAGCACCGTATGAACAGCGCGACGGACAGCGTCCCCTTCTTTCTGTAGTCCGAACGAGTACTCCAGAAGCATCGCCGCAGAAAGGATCGTGCCTATGGGGTTTGCGATATTTTTCCCTTTCGCACGGGGGAACGATCCGTGAATGGGCTCATACAAAGCGAGTTTGTCTCCTATGGAAGCAGAGGGTAACATCCCGATCGAACCTGTGATGATGGATGCCTCATCGGTCAGGATATCCCCGAACATGTTCTCCGTTACGATGACATCAAACTCGCTCGGGCGCTTTATGATCTGCATCGCTGCATTGTCAACAAACATATACTCTATGGCGATATCGGGGAAGCCTGTCGACATTTCTTGGATAGTCTGACGCCAGAGCCTTGAGGTCGCAAGTACGTTCGCCTTATCGACGACTGTCAACTTCTTACGTCTTTTCGCAGCGAGATCAAAGGCGAATTTCGCCACACGCACGATCTCATCCTTCGTGTATACGCAGGTGTCGAACGCCTTGTCACCGCGCTCACTGCGACCTCGTGGTTCACCGAAATAGATGCCACCCGTAAGCTCCCTCACTACGACAAAATCTACGTCTTTCAGAATCTCGGGCTTCAGTGGCGACTTATTCTCTGAACCCGGAAACAACATGATGGGTCGGATATTCGCGTAGAGACCGAATTTCCTACGCATCGCCAAAAGGCCCTGTTCAGGTCGGACTTTGGCGGAAGGGTCGTTATCAAATTTCGGATCTCCAATAGCTCCGAATAATATCGCGTCCGATCTTTCACAAATACTCTGCGTTGTACTGGGAAAGGGGTCTCCTTGTGTGTCAATCGCGACCCCGCCGATATCTGCATAGGTAAAGGTAAAGTCATGGCGATATTTTTTCGCGATCGCCTCAAGCACCGCGACTGATACCGAGATAATCTCAGGACCTACTCCATCTCCCGGTAATACTGCGATAGTTTTTTTCATAGGAATTCTGAAAACATTTCAATACCAGTACACAAGGATCCAAATATACTTCCACTCGTTAGGAGTTCATCCTGAGTGCCGACCATGTCGTGCATTCTCTATATAATCGGAACTTACCGAAGGGCCATGAGTCATTGAGCCTGATTCCCCCGTCTCTTCGACGCCGTGCCCGAAATGCTCGCGCATATGCGAGGCAGGCGGGAGCAAGATGATCGTCTGACTTCCTGACGACTGTCTACTGTCTGCTCTCTACTGTTTCTGTCGTCATACTTCAAAATCAGGACCTGTCTCATCGCCATTGGCTGGTTGTTGACTGACTTGTTGTGTTTTTCCACCTTTTTTTGCATTCACCCACTCTACATACGTGCAGCCTGTCGCTGCTTTTTTCTCTCTATCCCATCCCGCGGTGGAACATTTCTTCAGTTTTTTACCCGATGAAGTGGTCGCCATGACAAGCTTCGCTCCACATTGGGGACATACTTCGTCTAAGGCTTCGGTTTTATCCATCCAGTCGATATAGTCACACCCTGTCGCGACCTTATTTTCTTTATCCCAGCCTCCGGTCGAGCATTTTTTCATCTTTTTTCCGAACCGTGTGGTCTGCATAACCAGATTTGCTCCACATTTCGGACACTTCTCATCGAGTGTCTGTGGAGGGTCGTTGATCCACTTTACATAG
>JAYRHC010000108.1:0-3913 GCA_041907525.1 Candidatus Woesebacteria bacterium | reverse complement strand
GGCACAAACGAAATTCGATAGTTCCATCGACCTTCTCCAACTCGCGACCCGCCTAAGTGAGGTGGATGAGAAATTAGACGATCCCATATTACTCAGCGGTAGTTATCCTCGAAGAAGCGTTGTTTCTGCCCGGCAGAAAGCCGTAGACCCTTCTCGCCAATCACCACGTCCAAGCCTTCAGGATGATTCTCGATCATTCGCGTAAGGTCGAGTTCTTTCAGTATCATAAGTATGGCATCATCAGATATATCTAACCCTAAGGTAAGGTTCTCGCGAAGTGTAGTATTAAATAGCTCGATCTCCTGAGATACGATGGCGATCTCCTGCAGAGCCAGTCCTCGGTCTATCGTACCTGCAGTCGGCATAAGAAGACCCACGATCAGGTGCAAGAGCGTACTTTTCCCCTGTCCAGAGGGTCCGATGATGCAGATAGTCTCACCATGCTTTACGGTAAGCTGCGGGACGGTGATCGTCGTTTTCGTCTTCGGATAGCGAAACTGGAGCCCCTGGATATCTATTACTACATCAGGATTTTTCGCCCTCGTGTGCAGCGCATCATCTCTGGGGACGGTGAGCACTTCTTCGATCTGGTCGATATATCCACCCAGCTCGGTATACACTTTCAGATTCTCCGCCAGCTGATTCATGTCCCCCCGCAGATTCCAGAACAATGCGATAAATACGATAAACGAACCCACCGTAATAAGCCCGCTATTGAGCTGCCAGAGGAGATACCCGAATGTGATCACGAAAAGCAATGCATACACCGCATGCAGCATAAACCAGCGGATCGCATGAAACTCCTGTTGTCGCTCCACAGCTCCTACGACGAGATTCATCTCGGCATTGATCCGCTTCTGCATAAAATCTGCAATATGGAGGCGTTTCACCGTCGCGATATTCGCTGCAAAATCAGCAAATACACTCATGAAGGTGCTTTTCGCGTAGTTAACATCTTTGTTGAAAACGAGCATATATCCCGAAAGCCACTGACTCAGGAGCACGAAAAGTACAACGATTCCAAGATCGAGGATCAGCACGGCAGCAGATTGTTGCCAGACGATGAGAAAGAAAAGGGTAAACAGAACGATCCCGCGGGCCCCCCACCAATAGAGATTAAAAAGTACTGGCTGCAATGTGTCCGCCACCCGATTCACGAGAGACAAGACATATCCTGAGTGATGCTCATACAGATTCAGCAGGGGAACGTCCACGAAACGGCGGATCATATTGGCTCGTACCTGCTCCGATGTGGTAAGCGCCAAAAGCTCCCCGTACCTGCGGATGGCATATGAGGTGAATAGGGCAAGGATAAGCAGCAGACATGCGTATACTACGGCCTGTTCATTACGGGTGAAATCATTGACGGTGAGCCTGGACAGACTCAACTGCACACAATACACGAGCAGCCCATCTACCATAGAGACCAGAAATACTACCCAGAAGACCGCCTTTCGATCTTTGAGATTGTCGTAGAGAAACCGAAGAACCTTCATACAATCAGTGTACCAGTACCCTGCACAGAGTACAAAGTACAGAGTACATAAGTTCGAAGAAACAAGTGAATCCCTCCCATCGGGAGGGGGGACCAGAATGGTGGGAGGGGTTTTCCATGAACACCCCTTCCGCCCCCCTCCACGAGTGGAGGGGGACACCTTCCCCAAGGAAGGATGTTGGGTATTTAAGTAAAATGGTTTGTACTGTGTCCTCTGTATTTGGTACTTTTTCAGACTTTCCGTTTCACGAGTCTTGCCTTTCGCTCGATGTGCATGACCTCTCCATCAGGTCCGATAAATTCAGAAGATTGTGTAAGCTGGATATACTGATTCAGATAGTCCGAGAGGGCGGACTGCGCATCCCGAAGCTCTGTGTTCAGCTCATTCACCTTCATCTGTGTGGAGATGACGGAAGGATTCTTCACGAGTACTTCTTTGACTTTCGCTACTTCTTTCTTCACGGCGCTTTGCTTTTCCGCGACGACTGAATAGTCTTTATCTCCTTCGATCGCACTTTTGAGCATTTCTTTGTGCGCCTTCAGTTTCTCCTTCACCGCGGCGATGTCGGAGAGGTAACCTTTAATGAGATCTTCTATCGCGAGAAGATTCTGGGGGTTGAGGGGGTCCTTGGGTTCTTTAGGCATAGGTGAGACACTATACGGAAGAAGAGAATAGAAATCAAGAGTATCACATCACATATCGACGTTTTTATGATGGGGTATGAGTTTCCTTACAATCACAAAACTCCAGATCGCAATACCAATCAATATCGGGTAAAAAAACATAACAGCTGGGGTAAATAATACCGTAACAAACAATGCGATAAATGAAACCAGCACAGGAGAGATCATAAATAGGTACAGAAATCTTTCGAATAGTTTCTGGGTACCCAATAGATAGACATCAAATAGATGGATCATAGGTACGGTGAGAAGAACAAAGAAATATGGGACAATAAAGAGAGGGAACAGCCCTCCTCCAACAGCTCCATCTGTTCTTAAACCAAAAAAGCTTGCGTACATTAATGAGTATGACACCAGACAAGAGTAGATGAAACCGAAAACAACACGTTTGACAATGATTGATGTGGGAGTGACTGGCACACTTTTTATCAATCTGTACGCATTTACTCCAAATAGCACAACAAGGAATACCCCCATAAACCAAGTCAGAGATGTCGAGAAATTCTCCAACGGACTAGGATATTGCGGAAGCGTGTCAAAAGGATATTTCCGTCCAGGATAGGCGATAGTGTATTTATGCATCTGTGTGCTGAGATACAATTGCGCATAGATATCGTAAAAGAAAATGAAAATGTTCTGTAAGGACAACAACGATGATATAAAAAGCGCTATCTTAAAATCCTTTCTTTGGAAATAAACACTCATACAATAGATTCATATTACCATTCTCTATCTTTTAAGCAACCGAAACTCAAGCACAAGTACAATACGATCTGAAGTTTGCACAGTGGCAACAAAGCAAATAAAGATTTGTACTTTCACGTAGCAGACAGCGTGTGAATTTCGCCGTTTTGATTACCAGTGCCTCATTTGTATATCTCTCTTCTGTGCCCGATTCTCAATATAATAATCTTGTTTTCAACAATATCAAATACAATTCTGTAGTCACCAGCTCTCCAACGATACGAACCTATGCGTGGGGAGATGAGCTTCTTAGCGTGAAGTGTGGGATTGTCCGCATATTCTTCTATCTTCTTCTTTACTCGCTTCTTCGCCAGTGTATCCAAGGCTTGAATATCTTTGAGTGCTGATCTCGTGTAGAAAAGAGTATGTTTCATGCCTTAAACTGCCCCAAAAACCTGATCATGAGTAAAAATATCTCCTGTTTTGTATTCTTTTCGTGCCTTTTGAATACTCTTCAGATAGTGTTTGTTGGAAAGAGCGAGAAGATCTTCGAAGAGATCGATATTTACGAGCGCAGATGTTATTTTCCCTTTTTTCACCAAAAGCAAATAATCTTTTTTGTTCGAAACTTCTTTTAATGCATCAGCTAAATTGTTTCTCAGTACCGTTGTAGTAATGGTGTTCATACAAAAGTATTGTACAAATGAAATGTAATGATTTCAAGTACATTTAGGTATTACATTTTCAGATATCATAATTTTCGTGTGTCATCCATCTTATTGAAAACTATTTATGCTGTCTATAGGCAATCAGTTGTAGACCCCGTACGGAAAAGAAGCAAGTATAATATGGCCTTAGTTCGACGTTATGAAAGACCCATTATTGGAGTATTAGTATATATATTTTGAATTTGATTTGATATTTGAGCTTTGACCTTTGAGTTTCCCTTTGGAGGTGTCGGATAGTGGTTTATTCCACAGACCTGGAAAGTCTGCGTCCGAAAGGACTCGCGAGTTCGAATCTCGCCACCTCCGCATTTTGATAGAAAGT
>JAYRHC010000107.1:0-1671 GCA_041907525.1 Candidatus Woesebacteria bacterium | reverse complement strand
TATCGCTTACTATGTGCTGGGAAGCCTTTTCATAAAGGACAATGGCCTGACGACTGATATCGCGATATTATGGAGTTATCTCATCGGCGCGATTATCGGTCTAGGGGCCCTCCCTATGGAGCTTGTCATCGCCATCGTTGTCTGTCTGATTCTCATCCTGTCCGCGAAACAGAAAATTCGAACATTCGTCGCAGGGATCAAGGCGTATGAAATAGAGGGGTTTTATAGGTTTTGCGATCATAGCATTGGTCATCCTCCCCTTTCTTCCCGATCAAAGCTATGCACTGAAAGATATTCCATTCGTCTCGAGCTTGCTCAGTGCGTATAGAGTGAGTAGCCCCCAGCTGATGTCACTCGAACTTATCAATCCGTTTAACGTCTGGAAAGTAGTGGCGCTTATCACAGGGGTCGAGATAGCAGGGTATGTATTAGAGAAATCAATTGGACAGAAAAGTGGATGGTTATTGACGAGTCTTGTCGGTGGTTTCATCTCTTCTACTTCGACGACCCAATCACTTGCTCAACAGAGTAAAACATCGACAAATACCAATCAGCTTGTCGCAGCAGCATTATTCTCGAACCTCTCGAGTTTCCTGCAGCACTTTATCCTCTTAGCTTCAATAAACGCATTATTTCTCGTGAGTAACACAATATTTATTCTCACGATATCCATAACGATTTTGGTCACCGCAGTATATTTTTATCTACGAAAAACGAAACGAGAAGATACTCTTACCGCGACGAAAGCAGGTCTAGAACGAGATCATATCTTTACTCTTGGTCCGGCGCTTCAGTTCGCTCTGATTTTTCTCATTATCAAACTCATCACGAAGATATCACTTCTGATCTTTGGTAACAGCGGTTTTCTGGTGAGTAATATTCTGGGGGCACTGACTGGTCTTGACGCCGTAACGATCAATATTGCCGAGCTCGCAGGGAAAACAATCACGTTCCAAACAGGTATTACTGCCATCGTCTTTGCGAATACGGTAAATCTTCTCTCAAAATCTGCATATACATTCTTACAAGGAAGCAGGGAATTCGCCCTCAAGTTTACGGGGAGTATCGCACTAGTGATCATCGCAAGCTTCGTAAGTCTCGCAGTCATTCTTCGATAATGATCGACAGATTTTAGGCAATCAGGAAATTAGGAATTCAGGCAATCAGGTGATAGAGGGCATTCGGCTCGTCCCCGCAATCGTTGCGTTCAGGCACTGGCAGGCACGGGCAAGACACGTCTGATAGAAATGACGAAGGTCCACAACTGAGAGTGTGATGTCAATATTTTAGATTTGGGATTTGATTTGACATTTGAACGTATTATTCTAGGTATTCGATATTGAACGTGAGCCATTCGGTGAGTGTCTGGGTATCTGCGAAACGATCCTCGCTTTTCATTACGACGATAATATATTCGTGTCCGGTATAGGGGGTCTTGAAATAGCTTACGAGATTTTCCCCGGCAGCCTCGGTGTAGCCTGTCTTGATACCTCCCAGTCCTTCGATCATACCAAGTAATTCATTTACATTCTTCAGGACGTGGGTGATACGGAAGTCTTCATCCATAACGGTGATTTCCTTCACTGAAACCATCTTACGCAGTGCGGGGTGGTCGAGAAGGGTGCGCGCGGCGAGTGCTAGATCATGAGGCGTTGTCAGCTGTCCGTCTTC
>JAYRHC010000106.1:0-7340 GCA_041907525.1 Candidatus Woesebacteria bacterium | reverse complement strand
TCCACTGCCCACAGTCAGGACATTTGCCGATGAGTGTCGCGGAGCCATACCCACAGTTTGAACAGATGAAGAAGGACATAGGAACATTATACCCTACATCCTCTCCACCTCCTGAAAACCGAGCATCCTGATGCCTGCGATGAGTGTGGCGTTTACTTTCTCTACGATTGAGAGCCTCAGGGTACGTAGATCTCCATCTGCCTTCAGTATAGGAGCTTTATCGTAATATGCGTTAAACTCTTGGGCGAGTTTATGTAGGTAGGTGCACAAAAGATGCGGCGCATACTGGCTCGCAGCCTGGGCGACTACGTCAGGAAAATGAATGAGGAGACGAAGAATACTCACGTCAAATTCTAAATCCGCCCGTCCCGATTGCATCGGGGAAATTCTAAATTCTAAACTTGAAAGTTCTTTTTGATACAAATTCTCTCCTGCTTTTCCGAGGATGCTTTTGCAACGGACGATCGTATAGAGAAGGTAGGGGCCTGAGTTTCCTTCGAATGACAAGGACTCTTCGAAACTAAACACTACATCTTTCCCCAGGCTCGAGCGCAAGAAAGAGTATTTTATCGCAGCGATTGTCAAGATTTCTGCTGTTTCCGCTCTATTTGTTTCACTGATCTTTCCACCCTCCTTGATTTTATCGATAAGTCTGCTTTTTACTTCATCCAATAGGCTTTCACCGCTTATAATCTTCCCGGTGCGGGATGACATCTTGCCTTCGGGCAGCTTCACCACGCCGTGCGGAATGTGTATAGTTTTTGAGGCTATTTCAGGGACAACGAAGCTCATCGCCTTCAGCACTACTTTGAAATATTCCTCTATCTCATTCGCGGTAACCACGAGAGATGTATCAAAGGGATGGTCATGATATTTGGTTGGATTGAGCCCTATCTCCTTCGCCTCATAGGTCGGCAGACCCAGCGAATTAATAAACACTCTGGTATGAGATCCATACTTCTCACCCTTAAATACGATAGCTCCATCACTCTTCTCAAAGACCCCGTCCTGAATATGTTGGTGTACAAGCTCATACCCAAGCTCGCCGATGAAGCTTTCGAAATAGTATCCATCACTCACAAACTTGGTTCCAAGCCTCCGGTAGATAGTCTCGAAGTACTCAAGCGTCCAGCGTCTTCCTTTCTCATAATATTCCTGTACCAGAGGTTGTGGATAGATCTCGCGGGTGATGAGTCTCTCATAATCCACTCGTGCTTCGAAATCGGGTCGCTCTCGCTTCCACATAGATTGTGCTGCCTTGAAGATCTGAGCATTGAGACCTTGGATCTCTTCCTTGATCTTCGGATCTTGCTTGTATGCGGTCGCTCCCATAGCATAACACTGCCCCATCCACTGCACCCTGCGGGGGAGCGGAAGCTTCTCCACATCCGCGAGCGCAGTAATATCCTGATCTTGTACTCTGTACTCTGTACTCTGTACTTGACGAATCATACCCCACACACTGCAGGCGACATGGATACCCACATCTCCTTGGTAGTTCACCCGACGCACCTGCACGCCTACAGCCTCAAGGAGTCGTGAAATGGACTCACCCGCGGTATTGGAATAGAGATGCCCGATGTGAAACTCCTTAAACGGATTCGGGTCGGTATACTCGACCGTGAACGATTTCCCCACGAGGTCAGAAGGGAAACTGTTCGTACTTTTCAGGTCGGTCTGCAAGACTTGCACGAGAAGATCAGGTTTGAGAAATATGTTAATAAATCCAGGCTTATGAGCGTGTACCTTCTCAACGACATCATTCGGAGGGATCGTGTCAATGATCTTCTGCGCAAGCTCCATCGGGCTCGTCTTCAAGTGTTTCGCATGGAGGAGGGCGATGTTTGTGGAATAATCTCCGAACTGGGTGTCGGTCGGAACCTCGATACGGAGCGTGCTCACATCAATATTGTGGGAGCTGAGGGCTTGGGCGAGTAAATCATGGATGGGTTTTGAGAACATAGAGCACATTATAAAATACAAATATTCTACTTGCCACGCAAGAATGTCATCCTGAGCTTGTCGAAGGATTCCCTTTCATCAATATAAATGAGATTGCTTCGTCACCCAGAGTACTCGGGACGGACTCCTCGCAATGACTGGCTATTAGCAATTTCCGCCAAAGGCGGGCAAGCGCCATTCGCCGTTGGCTTTTTCCCTGCTACAATATGCCCTTATGAAACGGAAACTATTGTATTTATTGCTCTTAATTGTTCTTACGGGGGTGGGGATTGCGGTGAAAGTCTATTTCTTCGACTCTGCCCAGACGAGAGTCGGACATCTACAGGTATATTCGACTCCTGACACGACGGTATTTATTGATTCGAAGGCTATCGGGCGGACTCCTTTCAATCAAGAACTGAAGCCCGGAACATATACGATTAAGCTCATTCCCATCGCGACCAATCCCGAGCTCGGAGAAACATCTGGGGTGACTTGGCAAGGTAAGATCACTATATCTGCATACCAATACACATACGTACGTCGAGAACTTCGGAATACTGAGGTAGAGTCCGCAGGAGAGATATTCACCATCCAACGGTCGCCGAACGTAGTCGAGGCTGGCACAGGTGAGATCCTTATCGAGACAGAGCCTGATGGTGCGATCGTATCCTACGATGGGCAAGATGTGGGAGTAAGCCCGTATCTGGTGAAGAATGCCCCCGTCGGGGTACATGAGATCTCCGTCTATATGCCGAAGTTTCGCAGACGTACGAACCAAGTACGCGTGGTCTCAGGCGGATATACGA
This sequence comes from Candidatus Woesebacteria bacterium, assembly GCA_041907525.1. Lineage (GTDB taxonomy): Bacteria > Patescibacteriota > Microgenomatia > UBA1406 > GWC2-37-13 > JAGOLU01. The sequence goes on along the minus strand of JAYRHC010000106.1, from coordinate 4,590 downwards.
CCGTCGCTCATTTCCAACTAGGGCTTGACGTGGATTATGATAAAAAATTCGCTTTTGGCCGTGCCTTTGAAGCAAGTAGAAGCGCTTCACTCCCCGAAGTCTCCAAAGCGCAGCCGAGCCCGACCCCCACTCCGAAAGTGGAGAAGATCGAAATCAATGATACGCCGACGGGCTTTTTGCGCGTCCGCCAGGAAGGGAATTTCAACGCGAAAGAAGTCTCACAGGTGAAGCCAGGAGAGGTGTATACGTATCTTGAAGAGAAAGATGGCTGGATCAAGATAAAGCTCACCGACGGACAGGAGGGGTGGGTGAAGGGGGAGTATGTGAAGAAACTGTACCTTTCTCAACAATAGTCGTCATTTTATCGAATATTACATCCACATCCACACCTGTAGGCATTTGCGGATGATGAGCCATTGCACTCAAGACCTCAGTCTTGTCATAAGTACGTCCTAATAAGAGATTTAATTGTCTAAGATCATCTTCTCTAACCTCTCTTTTTTGGTTTGTTGCATAACCGGATATACGAATCACCCAAGACGCAATAACATAGGGCAGGGATTTCACTAGAAAAGTGAATTTCTTACCATTTGAACCTGTCAATGATGCAAGAGCAGTTGGGACAATAAAATCTCGACCACCGTCTCCTTTCAAGGTGAACACTGGAGGATACCCGTTGGATGCACTATACGCTTCAACAAACCGAAGCTCGAGCATTCCGGGAAGGCTGTCACTTCCACGATGTGCGATGCCATATTCTAACCTATCGTGCGTAATTTTAGTACGGGATATTCTCGGACGTGTAAGAGGCACTGCTCGAATCAAAGCATCAACTTCACTTATAGGAGCTTTGCGCCCTGAATAGAATACATTAGCATCTATATCAGAATGGCAGGGCATTTGATGACCCGTTAGAGCTTCTACTGAGTGACTTCCTGTCAATATAAAATGCGCTCCAGGAATAGGGGTGATGCCTGAATGTAGCAATGCAAGCAACAGAACCCCCCGATCCCGCTCTACTAGAGGATTGTGAAGGGTATCTATTCCTTTATGGTTAATGAGTTCAGTTCTCACCATATGGTGCTCTTCTATGTTGAGCGACAGCACAGAGTACTTTTAGTGTTCTATCTGCCGCTTCTACCCAACTATATTTCAAAACTTGTGCGAAACCTCTCTCCTTAAACTGTGCTCGTAATTGTGGATCATTCACTAGTCTGGAAAAATGACTAGCAAATTCTACTGGTTCACGGGGATTAGCATATAACGCAGCATCACCACAAACCTCTGGGATCGCAGTAATGTTAGATGCCACCACAGGTACACCGCAAGCCATTGCCTCTAGGGGCGTAAATCCAAAACCCTCATGTAATGAAGTACAAGCATAAATTGTTGCGTTTCGGTATATCTCAACAAGATCTCTAAGAGGAACAGACGGTAAGAGCTGAACCAAACCTCCAAGTCCACCTCTGGCTACCCGACGCTGTAAGTCTTCATAACCAACCCTGTACCCTGTCGCATTATTTGGACCAACCATGACCAAACCAACACCCTCAGAAGGCAAACCACTTTGGGAATATGCCTCAAACAATATGCCCAGATTCTTATGAGGGGCGTAACTGCCTGTGGTCAAAACATAATTGACAGGAAGATTGGGTTGACTTGGTCTACAGGAACTGCTTTCTTTGTCACCAGGATTGAAAATACTTCGATCTATACCGTGATATATGGGATGTATCCGATTGTGAGGTACACCCAAACGCTTCGAAATTTCTCCTTGTGCATAGACTGACCCTGTAATAATAGCATCCGCCGTTCTTGCAGAAAGTGTTCTAGATAGATATAGGGCGTATTTCTCAGGAGAATTCAAATACCCAGTGGCTAATTCAGGGTCCGACAGGGGTAGGACATCGTGCATTGTACAAACGTACCCAGTGGGGGTAAGGAATTGACCACGGTTATGTGGATGCCATACCACGTCAAGCCCAAGCTTTACCTGCTGTAGGGGGCTGAGTATTTGCTCTGCAAGTATCGTACGCAAAGGTGGATGTTTGGCTGAAAACCACAACGGTTCTTGATGAGCTCCTGCTATTCCAAAAGTATCATCAGGCTTGCTGTTGGGCTCGTGGAGTAGAGTAACATCACATCCATTCACTACAGGTCCTAAATTTCTCAGAATATTTCTGGTATATACATTGATACCTCTATCCTCATGACCGATCTTTCCCACATTAACTCCAATTTGAAGTTTTCTGCTCTGTTCCATTATATAAATCAAATATTTACTAGATCTCAATGCTTTGATCAGTTAATCCAAGACGCCCATAGATGATGTTTCTATGCGCTGTTGATTGCATGAATTTTCCAAAATCTACTGGCTCTCTCACTGGACTGTCCTGAGTGGTTCCGCTACCTTTGGTTACTGGATCCTTCAGTCTGTCCCAAACCGTTTGGTCTGATACCAACCCTCTTATTACATTGTCTGCCTCCACAAGGCTGGTGACATTTCCCGAAAACAACCCAGAGTTACTAGCTCTTTGAGTCCGATATGGCTTTCCAAGTACTGTCGACGCGCATATTCTCGAGACTTCATTACGCAGTGCGCACTGTAACAAAAAATCTGAAGCAGCCTGGGGTGCGCCACCATCTTGTTGTGTAAGTATTTGTTGCGCGATACTTTCAGCATTATTTCGATATATGTTTGATCGAGCCCTGAATTCATCGAGACAACCTGCTGCGTATGCCGCTCTCCAATGTCTTAACCTCGCCTGGATATGGTCGGTTAGATCGAACCTTGGAGGATGCAGGTAGGCTGCATAAGGAACAAGTTGTCGTTCTTCACTGGGAACATTCATATTCATTTGGCTATCAGAAGTAATACTCTGACATCCATACATGCTCAATACCCGTGCAGCTTCTACAAGTAATAAGCTCCCTCTTAACCTGTTGGCAGGTCTATATCCTGTAGTAAAGGGTCTCGCGAGGGGGCTTTTATCAGCTTCGAATATTCTAGCTAATCTTAACTCCTGCTCAGTGACTGGTACCCCAGCTTCTATAAGTAGCTCTGGCGGATACGCGGAATAGTTAGCTCCAGCAACAGGCTTGCACGCTGCATCGTACAAATTTCTTAACGCCAAGGGAAAACGCCAAATATCTGCGTCTGTCAGACATATCCTCCCAATCCCCCTATTCAACGCAAATTGAGCAATGGTTTTTGTAGCTCTGACTATGCCTGGGGGGGTATGAATCACACGCACGTCTGCGTTATATCTGGAACTTACTACTGTCCCACAGAGGGGGGTTCTGCTCATCGATGTTCGAGGCCCATTAATTCCAACAACGATACCTTGAATATTCACATTGCGATCTATTCTATTGAGTCCTTTATCTATATTCTCGAGACACGCATGCAAAGTCTCGGGTTTTTCACCATCATATAGCGGAATTCCAACAAGGATACTTTCGGGATTTTTCATATTTATATAGGTTATTATATCATATAGGAGGATATATCGCGGTAGTATTGAATAATCAGTAAGTCGCCAGATTCCATACCTGAAAGATAGTGAAAGTGTCTATGAGCTACTTCTTCCAAATTATCTTGTTATAGAGGATGTAGGAGTAGGGGATGACGACACAGACGATGATGACGAACTTATAGAGCATCCAATGGCTCTCACCTGCGATCGTTATCCCGATGTTAATCCCGATAAGCTGGATGAAGATATTCCCCACAGACACAAGATTAAACTTGAAGAGATTCAGGAGCTGTGCAGACATACCACCTTGCACTTTCTTGTGAGAGAAACTCCAATAATTATTCATGAGATAATTCGAGATGATGGCAGTCTCGGCGCTTATCGAATTCGCCGCTAAGATCACGAGACCATTCGCCCTCAACATATACGCCAGACCAAAGTCTATGACTGCACCCGCGACACCCACGATCACGAATTTGACAAAACTAGAGTGAGTGAATACATACAGAAAAGTTTGGAAGATATATTGAGGTGTGCTTATTTTCGACACCCCTGCTTTTCGATCCACGAACTGCACAGGAATCTCAGCCACTTTCGCGCCATAGATCAGAGCTTTATCCAGGAATGCCACCTGAAAAACGTATCCCGTATAGTTACCCATCTCTGGCGTAATCTTTTGGACTACCCATTTCCTGATCGCACGGTACCCGTTCGTCCACTCGGATCGTTTCAGGTTCATGAATCCCAGACGGATGACCAAGTTCGCACCGATAGAGAGTATCTTGCGGTCTAAGCCCCAGTTCGTGGGTATAGACCCACCCTTACTGTATCGCGTCCCCACGACCATATCAGCACCTCTCTCGATTTCTTTCAGAAAGATCGGAATTTCTTTCGGATCATGGGAAAGATCTGCATCCATCTCAAATACTACGTCTGCCTGGAGCTTGCGTATAGCATAATCAAAACCATCCAAGTATGCCTTTCCCAGACCGTTTTTCCCGGTGACGAGTAGAAATACATGAGGATTATGTTTCTGTATCGAGCGGACGATATCTGCAGTACCATCAGGGGAGGTGCTGTCGACGACCAACACTGATATCTGCCATCCTTCCAC
>JAYRHC010000105.1:0-6198 GCA_041907525.1 Candidatus Woesebacteria bacterium | reverse complement strand
CTGGACGAGATCGATAAATATATCCACACATTCGACAATGGGAAGAAAATAATCGCGAAGTATATTCGTACAAGGTCTGTCGCGTCATTGCGAGGAGTTGAGGATGATATGAAGCCCCGCAGTGCGGGATCCACGTTACTGTATTCCGACAAAGTCGGAAACACTATCGGGACAATCTCGTCAGTATCGCTTACAGGACAAGATGTTTTCAATCTCTATCAATCGATCGGGGTCCCAGCAGAAGAGGTCATTGAAATGGTTACGGAACAAGGCGGATCAGTGAACATGGATGGTTTCGAAGCAGCTAAGCAGAAACACAGCGAATTGTCCCGCTCTGGGAGTGAACAAAAGTTCAAAGGCGGTCTTGCAGACCAGAGTGAACAGGTCGTGAAATACCATACTGCGACACATCTATTACATCAAGCTCTCTGTGACATTCTGGGTGATTCTGTACGCCAAGAAGGGTCGAATATCACGGGCGAACGTCTTCGCTTCGACTTCCGTTGCGATCATAAACCTACCCCTGAGGATATCGCGAAAGTCTCAACGGTAATCCAGAGTAAGATTCAAGAAGCATTACCGGTAAACTTTGTGATGATTCCAAAAAGTGAAGCAGAGAAACTCGGAGCGAAATCATTCTTCAAAGAAAAATATCCAGATATGGTGAAGGTATATATCATTGGGGCATCCGAGGATACTATTCATGCTTTGTCCTCACAGCCATTCGCCATTGGCAATTCGCCATTCGCTTATAGCCTCGAGTTCTGCGGCGGACCCCACGTATCGAATACGAAAGAAATTGGAATGATAGAATTATATAAGACAGAAAAAATTGGAAAGGATTTGTATCGAGTGTACGCGAGATAACAATATGAAAAAATCTACCATCACAATCAATGACTTTATCAAACTCGACATCCGAGTGGGAATCGTTATGGAAGCGAAACCCGTACCTGAGTCAAGGAAACTCATCCAGCTCAGTGTTGACTTAGGAGAAGATTATGGCGTCGTATCGATCCTTGCGGGAATGCTTTCCTTTTTCCCTGATCCCTCGGTGCTCGTGAACAAGAAATATCTTTTTCTCGCGAACCTAGAGCCAAGACCCATGGCAGGGCTCCAAAGCCAGGGGATGTTTCTGGCTGTTGAAACGCCGGCACACCCCGTCCTTCTCCCCGTCCCCGACGACACCCCAATCGGAGCATACGTTCGATAATTTCTTCAATGTCATCCTGAGCCTGTCGAAGGATGCTCTGTGTGTCATGGATTCGACGAGTTCCGACCGTATCGAAAATGCTCGATTCACGACAAAGTCGGAATCAGCACTTACCATGACAGTGATATGTCATTCTGGAGCGCAGCGATAGAATCTTCTTAATGTATTTCCCGTAAAGCGGGATACTCCAGGATGACAATACCACCGTCGACTGTCGACTGATGACTGATGACTCTATTGTCATTGATTATTGCTTTTGCACCTGTTAGTATGTCGACCTATGTCAAACGGTATTCCAAACCCAAACCATTATAAACGTGGCGCATCGGCTCTCCCGATCGTACTGGGGATTCTCCTCGCTACTCTCGCAGTGTATCTCGTATATAAGGTACAGGGTCTTGAGGCTCGCGTGCAGAAGGTCGAAGACGTCATATCTGGTGCAACTGCTCAACAGCAGGATAAACCGATCGATATCGCGAAGGTAAAAGCTCTCTTTAAACAGGGTAATATGGTGTTCGGCAATTCAAAAGCCAAGGCGCTCGTCGTGGAATTTTCAGATCCTAGCTGCCCTTACTGCCATGCAGCCGCCTATGGAGCTGATGAAATATTCCAGGGTAAGTTCAAGACTGTAGAAAATGGAGGGACATACCAGTCCCCCGTGCAAGCATTTCGTAAGCTCGCCCAGGAAGGGAAGATCGGATATGTGAGTCTGTATGCGAATGGGCACGGAAGTGGAGAGGTCACCGCCCAAGCACTGTATTGCGCTTACGAACAGGGGAAATACTGGGAAGCACACGATCTCCTCTTCACAAAAGAAGGATACGATCTTATTAATAACGACGTGAAAAATGACAAAGCAAATGCACCGAAGGTTGCTGACTATCTCGCACAGGTACTTGATAGTTCCAAGCTCCAAAGCTGTATCGAAAGTGGCAAATACGCAAAGAAACTGACAGAGGATATGCAGTCGGCTCAGACTCTCGGATTCGGTGGTACTCCGATGTTCGTCGTAAATACGAAGAAGTTCGCCGGAGCGTATAGCTATGCAGATATGGAAGCGACCGTGAAAGAAGCGATGAAATAATCAGGAATTCAGGCAGTCAGGTGTTCAGGGTCTCAGTGTCCATGTATACGAAACATTATCTCTCCCGACTGGGGGAAATATTATAATACTCCCCCTCGAAGAAGGCGGAACTCTTTCTTCGTTTCCCAGAGACGCTGAAGATCGACGAAATTTTCATCGGGCTTCTGCATGAGTCTCGCAAGATCATCGATTTCACTCAGCTCCTCCTCAGTGAGTTTGGGGAAATTCGCGAAGTGCGTGATGGCTGGAGTATGGATGTAAATCGACTCGCTATTCATGAGACAGTGAAAATCATAGAAAAGTTCCCATGAGATCGCCTGCAGACCTCTGCGCCCTGATGCATTGTAGAAATGTTCACCATCTAGCTCACCCTTACGTACACCCAGCCACGCATCAGCCGAAAAATCGAATGCGTCTCTGGGGACGTCGAAAGGGTCAATATTAAGGTATGGTTCCAGACAGCCATTTACGTCGATGATGATCCACCGCTTCTCCTTTTCACTCCAATATTCATCCAGCCAATGGTCGTCGCTGGTACCCCTTGGTAATCCATTCACTTCAAAGTACGGGGCGAATCCCGACCGCACTCTGGCAGGAATACCTTTTGATTTCAGTACCGCCGCAGTCAGTACCGCATCAGCTCGACAAGTCAGGATAAGTTTGTCTTGCGCCCGCCGATCGTGTACGAATCCTCGTGGGTCTCGTCGAAAAAGCTCAGTGATCATCGCCGAAGCAGTAGGAAATAGGTCATCTTCACATTGACGATACCAGGGTACTTGCGACATGTCACCATAGCGCAGATCACTGTTGGAGCCCGTGTTCCCGCTTTTCAGTACCATACGGTGAATAGTCTGGACGCAGATAAGTTTTCCGAGTTCTGGAATATCGTTCGGTAGTGAATCACGCAGGTACGCAAGGTACTCTCCCGGAAAGGTAAACTCGCTAAATTGGAGATAATGATGAAGGGTACTATTGTCCATAATACTGAAATGTCAATAAGAACCGCCAGTTTCTTTTCTTAACATTAAAATATCATATCCTTCCATCACTTCATCTGCGGACTTCAGCCCAAGTCCATTTGCACACTCAATCAATTCGCGCCTCACGACATCAGGGGGGCGATTATCTTGTTTTTCCAGTTCTATGAAATCTCCAAGACCAACAACGCGATCCATACAGACAGTGATTCCGGTATAGTTCGTGGTCATCCTTGTTTTTTCGATAACCACCGCACGCTGTAATCCCATATGTAATAAAATTTCTCTCATTTCACGTGGATTGTCTATTACTGTCTCATGTTCTCGTTTAGATAATTCATCTCGAGAAATGGGTTTTTTCAGTGTAAGGATTGCTTTAGTATTATTCACGACTCTTATCCGTACAAAGACATCATTTGCAACAAAAGAATTAATATTGTCGATGTCCTTTGCGAAAACTGTGTCCACTTGTTTTGTTGGTGGAGTGAAGATACATGACTTAGATAGAAAATAATCCATTATTTTCTTGGGGTCAGCGATTTTGAATTTAATCTCGATCTCGTTCATGGGTGATCCCAACCGAATTCGAATCGGTGTTTGCAGGATGAGAACCTGCCGTCCTAGGCCTCTAGACGATGGGACCTGTTGTTTATTAATGCTTCAATCTTCGATCGCTTTTTCCATGATTTAACTTGTTTTTCTCTACTTCTCGCTTCAGATAAAGTAGGATACATCTCAGTGTACATGAGCTTCCAGGGCTTCACGTTTTTTGTATACCTAATGCCTGATTCTGAATTGTGCTCTATCAATCTTCTTTCAATTTCATTTGTTACTCCCACATAATATGTTCCTGTCTTTATCGATTGTAATACGTAAAGGTAATACATACTCATGTGCATACTACCGTCCTAGGTGCCGATTCCGACTTTGTCGTGAATCGTGCATTCTCGTGCCGACTATCGTCGTGCACGGAACCTCTAGATCCCGATGCTCCTAGCATCGTGGATTCACGACACGTAAGTGTCGGAAAGATGGCACCAATTTTTTCCGATTGCCAATCACAATATTTCAACTACAATGACAGGATTATGATCTCTGTGTCATACTGAGCATGCCGAAGTATGACCCGTCATGGATTCTCCGCCGATTCGGCGGATCACCATGACAACTTTTAAGAAAGCTTCTCGAAGCATATTCTAGCACATCACTATGACCAAAAAGATTCAGTTTACGAAATCAGGTCACCAAAAGATACAGGAGGAGCTTGAACACCTCAAGGTCGTTCGCCACCCTGCAGCGAAAGATAGGCTCGCGAGAGCTCGGTCAATGGGTGATCTTCGGGAAAACAGCGAATATCATGCTGCCACAGAGGACCTGAGTGTGATCGTCGGGCGTATCGCAGAGCTTGAAGAGATGCTCCGTTGGGCTGAAATCATAGATGATGCGGTGGAGAAAATCGAGTCTGACCTGGTGCATCTTGGTTGTAGGGTCGTTGTCGACAGAGCAGGTCAAAGAGAGGAATATCATATCGTAGGGGAATTTGAAGCAGACCCGAATCAGAAGAAACTCTCAAACACCTCCCCTATTGGTAAGGCTCTTATCGGGAAGAAGAAAGGTGATATCGTTGAAGTGGTTATCCCCGCTGGGAAACACACATATACTATTGTAGATGTTAAGGTTATCTGAACAATTTCTTGACTGTTCCGAAGGTACGTTCTGCATCTTTCTCTTCTACGAGGAGTGTGAACTCAAGATACGTAGATACTACCTCTATTACATTGATATGCTCGAGAAATAACGATTTTAGGAAGTAATAGTACACTCCAGGAGTTATTACAGTCGCAGGCTGTAGACGGATCGTAATTGCCGCCAAATCATCAAACGTGGATACGATATCTGACGGTCTAAAAAGGCCAATGACTTTCTCTTTTTGATCTTGGCTGAATATGATCGTATCTTCAAATATCCCCTGGGTTATGGTCAAGAATTGTCCCTCAATCAAGTTGGACTGTGCAAGGGTGGTATGAATCTGCTTGAGATTGTTTTGTTTCGTAACCGTGATTTCACATAAGTGTGAGCGAACCATGATGTCTGGAGTTTTTGAAAATTGATCGGAAACCCCCTTGGGCATGGCCTTTACAGGAAAGCGTCGTATAGCCATTGCGATCGCTTCTACCGTGGTTTCTTTCATACAGCGATCTTCAATCTCGGGCTTGAGCTGACGAGCCAGCTGCGTGATGTTGAGTAAGTCTCGCTCGAGCAACTCTGAAAAATACGGTTTAGACCTAATAATGTCCTCTACGGCCTGTGATATGGAGTACATGGTGTTAGGATTATAACAGATTAGCCACTATTTGTACATATACAAAGTTTATTTTACATTGAGTGTATGACGGATAGAATAGGCTTTCATATGACTGGACTTGTAGAAAGTGTCGGTAACATAGGGATCGCTCGACGGTCTGACGGTCGTATTGTCTCAATTGTCGGAACGCCGGTAGAGACTGTGACTGATATTCGGGAACAAGGGAGGAATTTAGTAAATCAACACCGTAGATATCGTCTCGATACCAGGTTACAATTGAAAGTTGAGGGCAATACGGGACTTGTGAAAGACCCAAGAATCGCAAAACATATCGAAGGATACTTGCAGCCAGACCAGAACAATCCTACAGGGATCATTTTTCTAGGACATAATCGCCCGCGACGGGGAGCGAATGAACATCTCGGATCAGAATGGAATGCGGTACAAGAGGTGTGGACTCAAGAACCGAGAATGACCCCACTTCAACAGATTACGAAACTGCGTGAGAATGGTCACACATTAACGAAGTCATTAGGTGTGACTGATGCAGACTCACTCCTGAGCATATGGGAGCCGTTCGGATGGAGCAAAGAAGGGGTTCTGTCCTTTATAGAAAGCT
>JAYRHC010000104.1:0-5559 GCA_041907525.1 Candidatus Woesebacteria bacterium | reverse complement strand
CACCACGAGCTCATCATTCGAGGTGACGATGGCGAGGCTAACATTCTCATTCTTTAGTTTCTGAAGCACTTCCGTCATCCCAGAGAAAGGTCGCAGAGCAGACACCTTATTGCGAAGCTCACGTTGACCCTCCAGCAGGAGTATCGGTAATTTATAGAAGGGTACCTGCATGTATTTGAAGGCATCGCGGATGGTACCACCCCGTATGGTCTGCACATCTTCATCAGTAATGGTCCGAAAACCATGCCGTTTCGCAATAGTACGAAGTATCTCAAGAGATTGATCGAGAGAATTCACAAGAGTCCCATCGAAATCAAAGAGGAGAGTAGTGCGTCTTGACATAGGGAGATTATACCCTAGTTCATCTAGCATTCTGTAGAAATTCCCGTACATGGATCGCGGCTTTCGCGCCGTCCCCTACTGCTGCTGCGACCTGTGCTGTAGCCCCTTCACGGCAGTCCCCCGCGACAAATACTCCTGGCATACTTGTCTCGAGTTTATCATTCGTTTTGACGAATCCTCTCTCATCCATATCCACTGTTCCCTTCAGGAAATCGGTCTGAGGGATGAGTCCGATGAATACGAATACGCCATCGACTACGAGATCAGAGGTCACGTTCGTCTGCGTGTTATGGATGATCATTTTCTCAAGCCTTTTCTCACCCACGAATTCCTCCACCTTGGTATTGTAAAGAATAGTGACCTTATCTGACATACCAGCGAGTTGTTTCTGGAGGATGTCACTCGCGCGTACTTTGTCACTTCGGACGATGAAGGTGATGTGGGATACGAACTTCGTCAAGTAGAGACCCTCTTGGAATGCAGAATTCCCCGCTCCAATAATCGCGATTTTCTTGTTTTTATAGAATGGACCATCACAAGTCGCGCAGAAATGTATCCCACGACTGATAAGCCCATCTTCTCCCTTCGCACCAGAGTGTCGGTATTCAGAGCCGACTGCGATAATGACTCCCTTCGCGAAATAGGTACCATCATCTGTCTCGATCCGCTTGTACTTACCTTCGTCATGAATGCCAGTCACGCTGGCAGAAACAATATGTGTGTTGAACCTCTCTGCTTGTGCAAGCATTTTCTGTGACAGCTCAAATCCGCTTATTCCGTCGGGGAACCCTGGATAATTCTCGATAAAATCGGTGGTCGCTGCTTGGCCACCGGTGACTTTTTTTTCGAATATCGTAGTATCAAGTCCTTCTCGTGTGGCATAGATCGCTGCCGTCAACCCCGCAGGGCCACCGCCGAGTATCGCCAGATCTAAGTGCCTGTCACTGGGCTTTTGTATGAGTCCGAGCTTCTCCGAGAGCTCTGCGTCAGACGGTTCTACCAGTATTGTTCCATCAGGGAATACGATAGTAGGTATCCTCTTCTGACCTTTGTTTACCTTCTCGACATGTGCTGCATATTCTGCATTTGCATCGGTATCGAGATACTCATATTCGATATGATGCTTGTCAAGCAACTTCTTAGATCTGATGCAATCCCCGCACCAGTCAGCGCCGTAGAATTGGATTTTTGTATTTGTCATAGATATGTGAATTTGACGACGAATCTTTCTCCTGGGAAGGGGGATACCCGCTCAGACGCCTGAGCGTGTTGAGCGGGAGGGGGTTTCTCTCTATCCGAACCTCGGAGCAAATATCTGGCTTACTTACCCCTTCAGTCTCCCGACATCGTCCTCAGATGTGGAGGACTTCGTCGTGGATACAGCCTCCCCAAGGAGGCAAGGTTTTTGAAAATTGAAATTTGAAAATTGGTTATTTCGTGTCTTCGCTCCCCTTTTTCTCTTCCTTACAACAGTCCGCACCACAATGTCCATCGGGACAGTTTTTATCATCGCATTTTCTACAAAGACCTACCTTTTTCAGTAGTCCGCACAAGAAACAGTTACAGCATTTTCCGTGTTTTCCCATAGTATTCACACCTCCTTTTACTACAGTCATTGTAACATTATTAACGTATGATCTGTATGAAGATGTTTTCAAGTGAACTATTCCCCCGTCATGATTATCTCAGCTACGCGCTTGGCGAGTGCGGAATATTCACTTCCAATTCATATACGTTATGGTTATCTGCAATACTGAAGCGAAAAGCACCCACCCCAGATACGGGATATTGGCAAGTGCTACCCAGCGGATATGCGGATAGATCGCCACTATGACCCATATGAGGGTGATGAGGGTAAGCAAGATATCCACTGTCGCTAGTGCATTATTCCGGAGTCCAAACTGTATCGGCGTGAAGGCGAAGTTAAAAATCAGATTCAGGATAAAAAGAACCGCGATAATCGCGGGGAGCTGTTTCGTCGCTACTTTATAAAACACGGTACCGTAGGTTATGGCAATGATGAGATACAGCACAGACCACACAGGTCCAAAGAGCCATGAAGGCGGCGCCCACGCGGGCTTAAGGAGTTGTTGATACCAAGAATATGTTTCCATATTTGAGACATTATAGTGTATCGCGAGACGTGTGAATACTACTCTATCGAATCGAATGTGCTTCTTGAAGTTTAGTATGCTTACTTAGGTGAATGCTTGGGTAAGGTGCGCACAACTGATACGGTTTCAGATATCACTCCAAGTATTTCTTCCATAGTATTTTTGTTCCCGCTCAAGAAATCCCAGAATTCTGATGATATGAGAATTTCCTCAGGTGCAAAAAATTTCTTGAATTCGATTAGATAATCAAAGAAACGCTCTTTATTATATTCTGTGGGGGTGACTGATGTGGGATCAAAGGGGAAACCAACTAAATACCGGATCTCTTTATCTGGATTTTGGATCTTGAGTGCAGCTTTAGCGTAAAGTATTTTCTGTTTCTCACTACGTCCTTCTCCAGAGTTCGGTCTTACTGACTTTATTTCAATAGCGACTATTTCGTTCTCTTTTTCTATATAACAGTCGACGGTGAACGGTAATGATTCAGTATCCACGTCATTTTTCCTATAATCAAGAATTATTGCTTCTTCTCTTTCTAAATCTGGCTTATGCCTTCCTGACTTAAGATCGCGTATTATATTTTCAATGTTTGACGCCTGAGTACTTTTTACATTCAAACGGAATACGTTAGAAAACTTTCGTTTGTATCCCCCGGAAAGAATATGGGAAATGTTTTCAAATCCAGTACCAAGCGATGTGTTAAGGCCGTGTAACCAGCTAGCGATTGCGACAAGGTATGGCGTCTCAATTTGCAACATTCCTAGTCTTTCGCTAAAACATTCTAGAAATGCAGCATGAAAGGGTGCATTTCTTATTTCAGCGCCTAATTCTGGAAAATTCTCTATTCTTCGTAGCAAAATCTCTTTTACTACTTCACTTATTCTTGTTCTTTGATTTGTTGTTAAAGCCATATGTCTATGTTGCTTTTAAATGGAAAATAATTTCTGAATACGGAGTACGATCTCGTTCTGTGCGATTCAAAACAGGACGTTTGAATTGATTCACGATCTGCATCCCAGATTTTTCAGCAATTTCCGGGTACAGATTGTATTTGTCATTCGCCACCAGAAAAATATCAAAATCATCTTTTAGATACTTTTTACAATTATTGAGTACGTCGGTGATGCCTTGCACATACGATCTCCGTGCTTCGAGACCCTGTCCTTTATATAAAGGGCCTATTTCTAGATCGTCCTTACGCTTGAATCCGAGGAGATCATACGCATATGCATGTTGTTCATGATAATCGATTTGGCCGACATAGGGGGGAGAGCAGAAAATGCCCGCAATCCTTTGTTTTCGGAGAATATTTGAGAATGTCGGGTTTTGCTTCTCCACTCTTTCAAAAATATCAATTGTTCTCGAATCACCCGCTAATACAGCATATTGAACAGGTTTCCGTAATTTATTAAATTCTCTAATCCTATTCAGTGTATCAAAGGAATATCGCTTAAGCATTGTTGCAATAGAGAAAAGAGGTTTACAGATTTTTTTGTGCTTGTAACAGTAATAGGTCGTAAGCTGAGGAGCTTTCAGTGTCGCCAGGTCACTGTGCGTAGTGGCACGACAAGATCGAATGGTTCGACTGAGAATGAGCGCAAGAATTTTCCTTGTCTTCACATCCTTTTCTAGCTTAATCGTCTGGAAAACATGATCCACCTCCCGTCGTACGTTTTCGATAAACCAAATATCTAGGAAAGAAGCTGATTTGTCCTGCTTCAGCTTAATTGAATACTTTTTGAGTAATCTTTGATAGATAGGAAGAAACTCTTTCTCTTTCTGTGCTGCAAATGTGTCTTCATCGAAACTTCCTTGATTGATTTTGTACTTGAAATCAGAACCTGGGAAATGTACTAAGTTAAATTTCGCAAGTTCGGCTAATAGCTCACTTTCAAAATCTTGGATTTTATGGTCGCGCTCAAAAGAATCAAGTGAGAAGGTTAATTTCCTAATTGCCGTTTGTAAATATTCATCGTCATATTGAGAAGCCTTACAACTTGAAATCATGCAATTAAACTCCGACACATCTATACCGATGGAGTGTATTCCCATCTCAAGCGCTTGGACAATCGTCGTACCAGAACCCAAAAACGGATCAAGGATAATATCACCTGCCTGGAAATAGGTTTCCCTTTTAAAATCATCAACATGACCATCTATGAAGTATTCAACAAGTTGTGGAATGTATTTGCCTTTGTATGGATGGAGTCGGTGAACATGTTTCGTAGTGTCTACCTCTCGTAGATTATCGAAAGAAAGTGTCCAATTGAGATCATCACCGAGGTTCTTTTTCCAATTTATTTCACGTTTACCATTATACGAATCATAATATAGCTTCAAGTCATGCAAATCAACCATGGTCGAACCGTTCTCCCCATGTTTCTTGACTTTTCCGTACTGGACGAGATAAGAAATATTCGTAGGGAGGACATCCCTTTTGAGAAGCTCTGATGCCCACTTTGATGCTTCTGGAATAGAAACTAACATACTGTGTTCATTGTATCAAAGATAATTCCTTATTTTCTTTGTTCGTATTAAGAGGATATTTTCCTGCTAGAATACACTTTCTATGAAAGCGGCCTCACCAAAACCCAACACTATGATGAAGGATCGACGGATATGGATCATACTTCTTATTATATTCATCAACCTCTTGGGATTCGGCATCATTCTTCCCCTCCTCCCCTACTATGTGGAGAGCTTGGGAGCAGGACCTATTACGATCGGGCTTATTACCGCCGTATATTCACTCTTTCAGCTCATATCTGCCCCGATCCTCGGGGAGCTTTCGGATAAATACGGACGGCGCCCCATTCTCCTTTTCTCGATCGGCGGCACGGCGCTTTCCTTCGGCCTGCTCGGGTTCGCGACGACATTACCCATGTTATTTCTCTCCCGCATCATTGATGGAGCGTCAGGTGGCAATATCTCGACGGCTCAGGCATATATCGCCGATATCACGACTAGAGAAGAGCGGACTGAGGGCATGGGGATGATGATGGCTGCATTCAGTCTGGGATTTATCGTAGGACCCGCCGTCGGAGGACTCCTGTCCGTGTATGGATATGCTGTACCTGCCTATGTAGCAGGTGCGGTGGCGCTT
>JAYRHC010000103.1:0-6050 GCA_041907525.1 Candidatus Woesebacteria bacterium | reverse complement strand
TTTCTCTACCGCGCCTTTTCCTTTCGGTTTTTCTCCATCATATACCACTTTTCCAATATGAATGATGATAAGTCGCGTAGCGACATCCTCCACTTCCGAAAGAATATGGGTCGAAAATACGATAATCTTCGTTTCTGCCAACTTTTTTATGAGGGAGCGTATCTTCTCCTGCTCTACTGGATCCAACCCTGAGGTGGGTTCATCGAGGATAAGGATCTGTGGACTGCCGAGAAGCGCCGCTGCAAGACCCACACGCTGTTTGTATCCCCGAGATAGTTGATCAATTTTCTTTTCCATCATATCAGTGAGCCCGACGTCTGCTACGATTGAATCGATATCACCGTGTTTTTTCACATCACGAATAAACTGGAGATATTCTGAGACTTTCATGTCAGTGTAGAGAGGATTATTCTCCGGAAGATATCCTATTTTCTGAGAGACAGTGACATGGTCACCGATGGGGTCGTGTCCATCTACCTTCACGACGCCGCTTGATGCTGCGAGAAATCCCGTGATCATGCGCATGGTCGTGGTTTTACCTGCACCATTCAGCCCCAGAAAGCCTACGACTTCACCTGGTTTGATCTCAAATGACACATCATCAACCGCTTTTTTTTCACCGAATTGTTTCGTAACACCTTGAAGTACGATCATACAAGAATAGATTTGTACCAATGATCCACTGATTTTGCAAGTCCAAATGACTTAGGATCGCACTTTCTCAAATGTTTGGGCAACTACATTCCAGTCAATGTTTTCGAAAAATGCATCGATGTACCCGGCCCGAGCAGCGCCGAAATCGATAAAATATGCATGCTCATATGTATCGAGAGCGACTATTGGTGTGGCACCCCAGACGGGGAAGGTGTTTTGGGCATCACCCAGATAGTTGAAAAGCCGCTTCTCGTAGTGATTCCACGCCGTCCAGACCCATCCGCGTGCTGCGATGCCAGTCGCCTTCATGTCTTTCGCATATTTTTCAAAACTTCCGAAATCAATCTCGATCTGCTTCAACAGACTGCCCGATGGTGCCCCTCCACTACCGCCGAGGTGTCCGAAATATACTTCGTGATTCACGATCCCCCCATAGGTGAATGAGAACTCTACCTTCAGCTCACGAATGAGTGAGTAAGACTGATTCGCTTTCGCATAATCATCGTCGGTTAACTTGGTAAGCGCATCGTTGATCTCATTATATTTATTTACATACCCAGTATATAGCTTGAGATGTTCGTCGATGGTACGTTTCGAGATGCCTTTCATCTCATAAATTTTCGTGGGAAAGGTTTTCGCAACATGGGGAGTGAACATAAGGAAAAAATCAATAATAACGGTTGACACATGGTAAGGGGTAACGGAGCAAATTTCAATCGCAATATTAGGACAGATCTCGATATGTGGCTTTTGGTTTTGTGAGTATTTGTTTGAGTCTCCAGGCACGTACTTTCTGATGATCTCCACTTGTTAGTACCTCAGGGACTTTCATCCCCATAAACTCCTCAGGTCTTGTGTAGTGAGGATACTCTCGGAGTCGGACCTTACCCTTTTGCGTACTCGTATGAGTCACCCCCGTAAGTTTTTGAATTTCTGGAATGTCATACGCACTCCAGCTCTCTTCTTGAGTCGCTGAATCTTTCTTCAACACTCCCGGGATAAGACGAATCACCGAATCCGCGATGACAGCCGCTGGCAATTCCCCACCGGTAAGTACATATTGTCCGACTGATATTTCCTCATCCACAAATCGTAGTATCCGCTCATCCACTCCTTCATAGTGTCCCGCGATGATGACGAGGTGCGAGTATTTCGTCGCATATTTTTCGGCCTTCGCCTGTGAATACGTGTGCCCTTTCGCAGAAGTTAATAGTATTCTCACTCCTCTTTCCTTACGCAATAATCTTATAGAGCGTGCATCTTCATTGGAATTTGAAAATTGGGAACTGAAAATTCCTTTTGTGATTTCTTCCTTTCTCAACACCGACTTCAGACATGCAAACAACACATCCACCCTAAGCACCATCCCCGCTCCGCCCCCATAGGGTCGATCATCCACTGTTCCGTAGGTATCTTTTGCGAAATCTCGCAGGTTTACAAGTTCTAACTGCACGAGCCCCTTCTTCACCGCTTTACCGACTATACTTTCCGTGAGGAATCCCTCAATCATTGAGGGGAAAAGGGTGATAATGGTTATTTTCATTTGATAAACCACCAACTTATGAAGCCGTACAAGTTGATGATGGCCATGATAATTGTTGTTATAAGTATTCCAACTTGTCCTGCCTTCTTGAATGACTGATACGCAGTATACATCCAAAAAAATGTGCTCATATTAATTACAATAAACCCCTCTCGCGGCATCTTGCTTGCCAACATAAACTGCCCCGATATCGTGAGGACTGGAAGCATAATTTGTGTCAGTTTGTCGAACCAGATTTGATTTTTCGTCATATGGCGCTATTATAGCATCATGACAAAGCGATGTATCGTCTGGTTTATCAGAATGTACCAAAGAACATTTCCACTCCGATACACGATCGGGCAGAATTTGCATCTTCCCCACCACCCTTGTAGATTCGATCCGAGCTGTTCACAGAACATGATAGAATCGATAGAAAAGTATGGGTTGGCAAAAGGTCTAAGACTAGGTTTAGGGCAGCTTCTCAAGTGTCAGGGAATTGTGAAATTGTAATGAGGTCGTCGGACTTCTTTCCTGTCATTGCGAGGAGTCCACAGTGTCATCCTGCTTTGCCCGCCTCTGGAGGGAGCTTGTCGAAGGACGACGGACGACGAAGCAATCCCATTTGGTATATCACTAGACTTTACATGAGATTGCTTCATCGCTCTTTTTATACGCTTCTCGCAATGACGTGAAAGTACTGTTACTATTTGATTTTTCTATCGTGTTCTCTCGTTTCCCCTCACTCCAAATTAAGGCATATAGAAACCTTATTGTTGGAGTATTCATCTCTGGTGTAGGAAGTGAAATGACTAGAGTCGCGATCGCATGGCAGCTCTATGAAATAACGGGATCAAAATATCTTCTCGGTATTTTGGGTCTTGTAGGATTCATTCCGATTCTTTTCGGTACGCAGATTGCAGGTGTTTTAACTGATCGGATAGACAGAAGGTTAGTTCTGGGACTTAGTAATGGACTCATGGCTTTGGTTATGTCGATCTTCACGATCTCAGTGATGGCGGGATATGCGACTGCCTGGTTGCTGATTGGTTTTGCTGGGATACTCTCCTTCATTGACTCATTTGGCAACGTCTCAAAAAGCGCAATATTCCCTAGTCTACTTCCGAAAGATTTGTTGCCAAATGCTATCACGATCAATTCTGCTGTATTCAGTGTGCGCAAGATCGTTGGTCCTATGATTGGAGGATTACTCATCGCATTGTTTCCAATCCAATCAGTATATGCAATTGACGCTTTTTCATTTGTTGTACTTGCTTTCGTCGCAATACAAACACCAAAAGTAATTATCAATAATCAATCCGCTCATCTTTCTCTTCTTGAATCATACAAAGAGGGCATTCGTTTTGTCATTGGTAGCAAACTAATCCTTACTACGGGCATTATGGACTTTCTCATTATGCTCTTCGCCTCAGCCCAAACGATCCTGCCGGCGGTGATTCAAGATGTGTATCACGGGAACCCAATTCAGCTTGGACTTCTCTATGCTGCTTTATCAATCGGGGCTCTGATACCTGGAGTATATTTTTCGACATTGGCAAGAATTACAAATTATAGACCTCTTCTGATTTCTTCTGTAGCGGTGGTCGGTTTGAGTACTATCGTTTTTGGTCTAGTGCCTTCTTTTACCGTGGGGTTTATAGCCCTAGTATTTTTCGGGGTAGGAGACGAGATTAGCTCTATCATTCGCCATAATATACGGCAGATACTTACCCCCGAACATATGCGTGCTCGTATGATCGCAATTATGTCACTTCTGTATATAGGAGGTCCCAGACTTGGGGACTTTGAAGCAGGGCTAACTGCTGCATGGTGGGGCGTCCAACCATCACTGGTTATCAATGGAATCCTCGCCCTTGTGACTACCGGAGTATTTCACAAGTATTTCTTAAAGATGAAGGGAGAGTTTGCACGAGTAGAGAATACGACTTAACGTATCATATATTCTTAAACCTTCCTAATTTAATTTCTCTAACGCCACGAGTAACTGTCGCGACACCCACTCCAAGTGCAAGAGCAATTTTATGTTGAGGAATATCTTTCTTGATCATCTTCACGATTTCGATACGCCGAGCAAATTCTTCAATTTCATTTTCCGTGAATAGACCCCTCATAAGATTTTTCATAGCACCCATTCCCCGGGTGTGGAGGAATAACTTCGATAGCGCATCGACATGCTGGGTGTTGATCTTAGACATAACAATGCAAAATTCTAAACTCTTCAGCCAGAGGCTGATCCGCCTCTGGCGGAAAACTCTATAAAACGCGTTTTTTTTAGGATTTAGGATTTCCCCGATCAAATCGGGACAGGCGAATTTTGGATTTACTATCATATTGTACTAGTATACTAGTAGCATATCAATAAGCATATTGACACTGATGCAGAAATACTCTACTATGATCTTCATTGTTACAAATTGATTTGCAACAAACTATGGCCAAGAAAAAAGCAAAGAAGACCACAAAGAAAGTCGCCAAGAAAGGCAAGAAGAAATAACTTTGTAGTCTGGACCCTCGGCAGCTTCACTTCATTGTGATTGACCGGGGGTTTTCGTTTTTGGGATGTATACTTGTGGTATGAGAAACATACAATTCTTCGTCGATTCGTGCGATCCTGCAGATACTCAAAAAGCCATTAAACTTCTCGGGATGATCCATGGTCAGACCACGAACCCCACTCTCTTGACAAAAAATCCTGATATCCAGCGATATTTAGCTCAGGGGAAGAAACTCCTATCTGCAGATCTACTGAAAATGTATAAAGATGCGATCCAATCCATAGCCACATACACTGATGGCGCTATCTCTGTCGAAGTCTATGCAGACTGGGACACCACTGCCCAAGACATGGTAAAGCAAGCAGAAGATATGCGCGACTGGGCTCGCAATATCTACATTAAATTCCCTACGATACCAGAGGGATTGAAGGCTGCTCACGAATTCACACGTACTGGTGGTCACGTCAATATGACGCTCGTATTCGACCAATCACAAGCTGCAGGGGTATACAGTGCCACACGTGGCACACAAAATAGCGCATTCGTATCTCCCTTTGTTGGAAGATGGGATGATAGAGGATTTTTCGGACTAGACGTGATCCGTAATATCAGACAGATGTATGATGAGTTCGATGCTACACGAGGCGTCACGCAGTGCCATGTAGAGATATTGGCAGCTTCGATCCGCACACTTGACCAAATCCACGGAGCTATCGCCTATGGCGCCGATATCATCACTGCTCCGATATCAGCATTCCAAGCTTGGATTGACGCTGGGTCAGAAAAATCGCCCGTAGCACCGATCCGACCAGCGACCCTGAAGCCTCTTGAGTACCAAGAGTTGAAATATCAAGACGATTTCTCTCTGTACGCAATCGATACGGATGTGGAAGGTCTCCTCCACCAAGGACTGATGAGATTTGTAAAGGACTGGAAAAGTGTAGTAGAATAACCTGTAGTTTCACTTAGTTATCATTTCTATTACCCTATGAACCATCTCATTCCTGCAGACGTTCCTCAAGAAATGCGTGCGACATATGTTCAGAACCTCGAAATAATTACAAAGGGCACTGGTCGTCTGTTCCTGTTCGCGGGTGATCAGAAAGCAGAGCATATGAATAACGACTTTTTCGGAGAGGGAGTATCACCCGAAGATGCATCCCCTGCACATCTTTTCACCATCGCAGGTAAGGCGAAGATCGGCGCTTTCGCAGCACAGCTCGGACTGATCGCACAATATGGCTCTGACTTTCCCAAAATCCCGTATATTATCAAATTAAATTCCAAATCAGACCTCGTCAAAACAAGTCAAAAAGATCCCTACTCTGCGACATGGACATCGATCGACACAGTTTTCA
>JAYRHC010000102.1:0-2461 GCA_041907525.1 Candidatus Woesebacteria bacterium | reverse complement strand
TGCAGGTAATGAAAGACTGCTCAAAGAAATGAAGATAAAGGTTGAAGATAAAACCCTGAACGAATTCACCCAAGAAGGCAAAACGCCCGTTATTATTGCAACTGCTGATACCGTCATCGGATATGTCGCAGTCGCAGATACCATCCGTGAAGATTCCCCAGGTACCGTACAGAAGCTCCACTCACTCGGGATCAAGGTCGTGATGCTTTCTGGTGACCATACCAACGTAGCCAACAACATCGCGAAGCTCGTGGGAATAGATATGGTGTTCGCTGAAGTGCTTCCACAAGATAAGGCACACACAGTGACAGAATTACAGAAAAGTGGTCACAAAGTAGCCATGGTGGGTGACGGGATCAACGATGCTCCCGCGCTCGCGTCGGCCGATGTGGGGGTCGCGATGGGCACAGGCACGGATATCGCGATAGAGTCTGCAGGGATAACCTTAATCGGAGGTTCGATAACCAAGGTATATGATTCGATCATTCTCGCGAAGGCGACTATGCGTACGATCCGTCAGAATCTATTTTGGGCATTCTTCTATAACATTATCGGCATTCCCATCGCGGGAGGTATTCTCTACCCCGCCTTCAGGATATTGTTGACTCCTGCGATCGAAGGTGCTGCAATGGCATTCTCAAGCTTCTCGGTCGTCGCGAACTCGCTGAGGTTGAAATATACGAAGATATAGCATTATTTTGCTATACTGACTCCATATGCAACTCAAACACTCAGTCCAGAGTATTACCGAGCTTCGGAAAGCCCACGGACCTGTCCATAACGTAAATGCTCGTCATCGAGAAAACCTTACTTCACTGGAAAAACTTGCCCTCTTCATCACCCAGCATGTGGGTACCATGGGTTTCTTCTTCATTATATTCGGATGGAGCATGTTCTGGCTCGGGTGGAATATGTTCGGGCCTATTGAGTTTCGCTTCGATCCGTTTCCTGGCTTCGTCCTCTGGCTTTTCATCTCAAATCTAGTACAGCTCCATCTGATGCCGCTTATTATGATCGGGCAGAATATACAGTCTCACCACGCAGAGTTCCGCGCTGAGGCAGAATACCACACCAGTCTGAAAGCAGAGAAGGAAATAGAGACGATCCTTATGCACCTAGAAAATCAACAAGAAGTCATGGAGACGATTTTACAGAGACTCGAAAAACAGGAGAAATTCAGCTCATCTTCATAATTACGACGGAGAATAATCTCATCTATGCCAATACCCAAGATTCCATTATGGGCAAGACTAACGATAGTTTCAGGCGCTCTTCTTTTTTTCGGAAGCGTATTCGGAGTAAACTATATTAAGTCTTCCATATATGGAGGACTTATCTTTCTCATCCTCACCCTCATCCCGATCCATTTCAAAAAACTTGCTCGTTATCGGAGAGACTTTGGCATTGTTTCAGGAATACTTATCACACTGCACGGGATACTTGCTTTCAAAACACTTTTGAACGCTTCGTTTGCGAAAATGTTCCATCAAGTCATTATCAATGGATACTTAGCAGCTATCGTGTTCGTCCTACTTTTGATTACTTCGAATTTCGGAGTACAGCGAAAGCTTGGGAAAACGTGGAGGACAATCCATGCGCTCATATGGTTTGTACTACCACTGTCACTCCTGCATGCTCTGATGGCCGCTCGGTACTATACAGGCGACCTGCCGATATTAGCGTTCCTTTCGATTGGCGGACTGGGATTATTTGGCATCGCCAAGATAGTATTACCGAAGTCCAATCTGAAGGAACATATCCGCGATGCAATACTCGTTATTCTCGGTGTGTTCTTCGCGATAGGAGTAGTATTGCTCTACCCCATAGATACACCTTCTGTTCCAATTGCAATGAGACCTACCGTAACGACAGCACCCCCACAACGAGACATCATTATCTCCCCGACTGATATTCCTGCTGTAGAGCCATCGGGTAAGTCAACTCTTCAACCAACTTCTGCGCCCCCGTCAGCTTCCCAGGGATTGAGTATGCAGGATGTTGCGCAGCACAGCTCACCGTCCGATTGTTATGTCGCTTATCAAGGCGTCGTCTATGACATCACCAGCTATCTTCCCAATCACCCAGGTGGAGCCGAAAAAGCTGCTCGTATGTGCGGCCAATCGATCGACACCTTTAGTGATCAACACTCAGGTGGATCGTTCTCTTCCCCCCAGGCGCAGGAAATGCTCGCGCCGCTTGAAGTGGGGAGACTCAGTCCCTTTTAGTCTAATTTTTCAACGCTTGTGTCGTCATTTCGACTCCCCGCTCAAGTATCTGAGCGGGGGTGGAGAAATCGCTTTCATAGAATCACACACTCTCGAAAGATAATTATACGATCACATTATCATTTGGACTATTGGATGGGTATTTGGTATCCTCCTCAGACACAGAGAAATAGTACCAGGATCCCTAAAGCTCTAAAGCTTGGACAAAAGTTTGTACGTTTCTCTGTATCTGAGTA
>JAYRHC010000101.1:0-3210 GCA_041907525.1 Candidatus Woesebacteria bacterium | reverse complement strand
GGTGCGGCGCATGGGCGGGATGGCGTTTATTGTGGTACGCGATCGCGGAGGACTCTGCCAGATGGTGGTCGATAAGAAAGAAGAGATCGACAAGCTCGAAGGGCTATACAATGGGACAATCCTTACTGCACAAGGCAAGGTCAAGACTGAGGAGCGTGCTCCTGGAGGAGTAGAGATATTTAACACCACGCTGACTGTTGAAGTACCTGTCACTTATGTACCTCCCGTGGAGATTGATAAACGATTCGAGCACAAACCAGAGACACTTGAAACTCTCTTTGAGAACAAAGTGGTCATGCTTCGTAATACCCATGAGCAGGCGATATTCCGAGTACAAGCAGAGTTTAAGGAAGGCGTGCGAAGATTCCTCAAATCTCAGGATTTTATAGAGTTTAATTCCCCGAAGCTTTTGCCTGGCGCGACTGAAGGAGGTGCCGAGGTATTTAAGCTTGATTATTTTGGACAAGAAGCGACCCTTGCACAATCTGCCCAGTTCTATAAACAGATTATGGTAGGTGCATTCGAACGCGCATTCGAGATCAATCCCACATACAGGGCAGAACCATCTGCAACGACACGCCACATGACTGAGTTTATGCATATCGATGCAGAGATGGGGTTTATCGAGCTCCCAGACCTTTTGGATCTGGTGTCAAACCTCGTGAATAGTGTGGTCGAATATACCTGGGCTACCGTACCCAAGGAGCTTGGTATGTGGAAAGCAGTGAAGCCTAAGCTCTCACTCTCACTTCCCGCACTTACCCTTGCGAAGATACATGAACTATACACACAAAAAACTGGTGAGAATACGATAGGCGAGAAAGATCTTCGACCTGATGAAGAACGCTTTATCTGCGAATACGCAGCAGAGCACCTAGGGTCTGAAGCGCTCTTCGTGACTGAGTGGCCACGCGACGGAGCGAAATTTTATCATCGACATGTGGAAGGAAGCCCAGATGTATTTGAGCGATTCGACTTACTCTTCCGAGGAGTCGAGATCGCGACAGGAAGCATGCGTGAGCATCGATACGACAAACTCTGTGAACAACTGAAGACCATGGCAGGAGGAGATCCAGAGTCTGATGGATTCAAATATTATATCTCGGCATTTAAGTATGGTATGCCTCCCCACGGTGGGTTTGGGATGGGGCTTGAGCGATTCGTACAGAAGATCATCGGGCTCGCAAACGTGAAGGAGGCGTCGCTATTTCCGAGGGATATGAACCGTCTCTCTCCGTAATGTCAAAATCCCAATGACTAATGTCAAATAAAGTCCAAATTTCCTAACATAACAACAGAGGTGTAAAGGCAACCCTTTGAGCTTTAGATTTGGGATTTTATTTGTCATTCGAGCTTTGACATTTTCCGCCAGACCTGTCCGCCTATGGCGGAGGCGGATCAGCCTTTGGCTGAGGATTTCATGATTGTCTATGCTCCATACTTTCACTACCAAATCTGGCAGAACGGCGACGGTACGACCTCTCACTATCGATGATGTCGCTGCAGAAACAGAATTTATAAACACTGCCTCACGTGAGGATACCTTCATTACCTTCTCCGGGGAACAGCTCACCGAAGATGAGGAACGAGTATATATCCAAGACTGCCTCGCACGTATGTCCCGCGGTGATCTGATCAAGCTTGTCTGTATGATAGACGGTGTTCTCGCTGCGGACTGCACCGTGGGAAGAGATATCAATACCCGTAGACGCGGCTACCATCGGGGGACGTTCGGACTAGTGGTGCGGAAAGAATACCGTGGTGACGGCATCGGCGAGATGCTTATGAAAATAGCCATGGAGACTTCGTGGCAGAAACTGAACGGTCTGCAGATCGTGACACTGCATGTACTTGGTAACAATATCCCCGCACAAAAACTCTATGAAAAATATGGGTTCACAGAATGCGGAAGAGTCAGAAACGGATACTGGTATCATGATACGTATGTGGATGATGTCATGATGGAGATGACGAAAGCGGTACCAAACTCTAAATTCTAAATACGAAACTCTAATACACTCATCCCTCCCTTGGGAGGGGGGATACCTTCCCCAAGGAAGGATGACAAAATGGAATTTAGTGTCATTTTATGCATCTTTTCCTCTCCTCCGCTCTTGACGGCAGCATTGACCTATTCATGAAAGAGTATGGATTGGATCCAGGACGATCCCCTACTATATATATCCCTACTGCAGAGAACTGCTTTCACCCACCCCGCACCGTTAGCGGACGCGGAAGCTATCAGTGCCTGATAGAAAGGGGGTTCCCTGTCACTATCTGTGACTTAGACAAAGATTCGCCTGACCAGATGAAAGAGAAAATGGAGAACGCTAAGGTCATCGTCTGCGGCGGCGGAAACACCTACTATCTCCTCTACCACATGAAGCGAAGTGGCTTCCACACATTACTTCCCGACCTGCTACGAAAGGGCGTGATCTATGTAGGCTCGAGTGCGGGAAGCTGTGTCTGCTCTCCTGACATTTCCTATGTGAAAGATCAGGACGACCCCGCTATGGCTCCAGAGCTCACGGACTATACAGCGCTCGGTCTTGTTGATTTCGAGATCTATCCGCACTGCATCGAAGATTATTATGCACAGAACTATCCTGTTTCCTACATCACTGACGCGCTCAAATCTACCGCGATAAAAATCTTCCTCCGCGATAGTCAGGCAGTGGTGGTGAGGGATGATGGGTACAGGATTCTCGCGCAAAACCACCCCTTCACTTCCCCTCCTTGATCAAGGAGGGGACTTGAGGGGAGGTTTTCCTGATGTTCTGATTACCTGATTTCCTGACTTCCTGTCGACTGTCGACCGCCTACTTACTACTGTCACTTGCACTCCCCCTGTTGTAGAATGACTTCTGTGAAACCGAAATATTTTCTCATCCTCGTAGTCGTGACCCTCGCCTGTTTCTTCTACCCTGGCAACCATTATCTATATAATCTCGAGCTGAATAATCCCGAAGCATTCGCAAATCCTCTTCCACTCCCCACGCTCGCCTACCCCATCCCCGCAGTGAAACTCGCAGTGAAGGACCCGAAGGTCAGCGCACAGGGAGTATATATCGTGGAGCGTAAGACATTCACTCCCGTATATATGAAAAATCCCGACACCCAGTTCTATCCCGCTTCGACGACCAAGATCGTCACTGCTCTCACAACTGTCGATCTATTGAAATCTCAGGATGTAGTGACGGTGAATGTCGC
>JAYRHC010000100.1:0-5835 GCA_041907525.1 Candidatus Woesebacteria bacterium | reverse complement strand
TTCTGAAAACATTTCGTCTGCAGTAATGCTATTTTCTTTCCCTTGGATTGCGGTCGCATAGTCGGGCTCCAAGTAGACAGCGGTTGTTTTACCGCCCTTTTCTTTTGCTCCTTTAATAGCAGCAAACATTATGCCAGGACCACCCCCATCTACGACTCTGAGGTCGTTTTCTGCGAGTTTTTGGGCAGTAAGGAAGGCTTGGTTGAAATTGTGTTCTCCGCCATTACCGACGGCACTTCCAAAGATAGTAACGGATTTGATTATGTGCATATGTACTCAAAATTATAGAACCTAGAGTATAGAACCCCTGTCAATCATACACAAAACACGGCAAAAAGTAACGGTAAACAGTAACAATAAACAGTAGCTGTAAAAAGCAACAAGAGTAAGTGGGGAGTATAAGTGAAAAAATTTCACGGTCAATATCACCAGAGGCCTTGAGTGGGGATACACACTTCTTTCTCCGGTTTTGATAAAACTTTCTTCATAAAGTTATCGGAAGAATCTTGATAGAAGATAATCTGACCATCCTGGTTCGTGATCCTCTCTTCTTCTTTTATATACACAAACCTTTGCGTAGAAACTGTATTCGTTTTGAGACCACATCTCTCATAGAACCCTTTGTTTTTTGGCATACAGAATCCTATGCCTGTTTTATTATGTATGCGCAAGTGCTCTGTCATGGCCTGGATGACCTGCTTTCCATATCCCCTTCCCTTTTCATTTGCGACGACTTCCACAAAGCCATAGATAGTAAACTCCTCTTCGTCGAACATCACATGTTGTACTTCCATCAAGGCTCCCATGGCGAGTATTGTATTATCCCTTTGGAGCAGAAAAAACAATTTTTTAAATAAAGGATCTCTCGGCGGTAAAGATACTTTAAATTCTTTCAGTAGCGATTGGTTTATCTGAGATAGCACATCTTCTGTCAGTGCAGATTCATCTTTTTGAGTAAGCTTGATATGGTCGTTTGTATTTGCTTTCATTGTAATCATTTAAAATACGTCCCCAGCTGGATAAAGGTTTGGTTCGGCACGTCGAACCAAAAAGACACTTTAGTATCCCCATCAACCGCTTTTGTATTCACTACAAGAAGCGTGGGGCCTGCCCAACCGGTCACATCCTCGATGGTGTAACCCTCCACTTTCTCCCTGAAAAGTTGTCGCACAGACAGAGCGCGCGCATCATCTGAAAAAAGTTCACCGGAACTTCGAAACACGAGATAATCTTCTTCGTGTGGAGTTTTTTCCTTCAGGAAAAAGTACACTGTGTCTGGTGACCACGTGTTAAAAGGTATGGATAGACTCTGGTACAGAGTGCTACTATTCATAATTCTCTGTCCTGTTTGGTCTGATTTTGTATGAACAAAAACAGAATGGAGGGGTAATCCCGAACTTTCGACTCTCTCTACGGTAAGAGTCTTACTACCCTCCGGTGATTCCATTTCGAACGTATGAACTCTGGGTGAAGGGATGTATGTAGGAGATGGAATTGCCGCGACGGGAATGGGTTTGGAGTATAGAGGTTGTGTTTGGCTATCTTTCCGTTGGAACAATCCAAATACAATGAGACTCGCTATCAGTGCTACCGTGATTAAGACCTCAATAGTTTTTTTTGCCGTAAACATAAGATATATTAGGGAGAAGGCTCATCATAAATAGTTATAGTCGTACCCCTCTTCCCATCTTGGGGACCGTCTGCCCATTCAAATAGTTTTGCCACATCAGTTGTCTTCATATTCACACATCCATGACTCATCGCGTGACCAAAATTGTTATGCCAATATGTGCCATGGATACTAAATCCTCTGCTCGCAGCGACTTCATTATTCGAGAAAAACATCACATAAGGCACGTTTGGCAGGTCATAATAATCTGAACCACTCCCCCCGCTCATCCTAGTCGCCCTGATCTTTGTCCAAATCGTAAAGTCCCCTTTGGGAGTTCTGCCCCAAAGACCCGTTGAGACAGGTGTCTGCATAAATAAGGCATCTCCCTCATAGGCCGAAAGCGTTTGAGTAGTAAGGTTTACATAAATGTGCTTGTCACCAATAGATGTTTCGGTTCCCAGTACGGTGTTCATGCTTTCATCTTTAGCAAGAGAGATGTTGGGCACATGAAGAGGATGACCGTTAAATGTTCCAGTTGCATCCGTGACGACTTCTAACTTAGGTAGTGACTTACAGCTAATCGTGTTTGCGCACTGCATGATATTTGTGGAGTAGAGTTGAGCTATAACCGCTATGATAGTGAGCGATAATACGGTGACCAGAGATACTGTGACAAGGGAGAAGAGGTAGTTTGAGGAATGATGTTTCTTTTTTCTTTTCACACATTCATAATAATCAAAAAGTGTGAATCTGTAAATATCCACTCTCCTCATTGCAATACCGTGCGTGAAGTTGTATAACATATACAAGTTTGAGTGCATCATAATTATTAATATTGTCATCCTTGCGAACGCGAGGCTCTCTTTGTTGAGATGCTAAATCTACCCAAGAGAATCTCGATTGAGTCGAGAATGACAAGTGATACTAATTTCATTTTTTTTCTATGAAGACCATTGGACTCATCACTGCAGGCGGAGACTGCGCAGGAATTAATGCAGTGCTCTCTTCTATCGTCAAGGTTGGTGTACCAAAAGGCTACAATTTCATCGGCTTCAATAAAGGCTGGGAAGGAACTCTCACTCCGATCATGTCGCGTCCCTTGAGCATGGAGGATGTTCGCGGGATTAGTCATTTGGGAGGAACAATACTTAAGACTACCAATCATGGAAGATTTGCTGCGAAAGTTGGGCGTGGAGAAAGCCATGCTATAGACCCGGCAATTCTGCAGGAGTCAAAGCGAAATATAGAATCGCTTGGCATAGAAGGGCTCATCGTCATCGGCGGTGACGGCTCACTCTCTGGAGCTTCACAGCTAGCTGAGCTTGGGGTAAAGATAGTAGGAATACCAAAGACGATTGACAATGATCTATCAACAACAGATCTCACGTTTGGGTTCAGCACAGCAGTATCTGTTGCAGTAGACGCTCTCGACAAGATTCACACTACGGCAACAAGCCATGGGAGAGTTTTCCTTGTAGAATGCATGGGACGGACTGCAGGGTGGATAACGCTTTATGCAGGTCTTTCTGCAGGAGCAGATGCTATCTTACTTCCTGAATTTGATCTAAATTTAGATGCACTTGTATTGTTTCTTGACCAACACATGAAATCGCATGGATCGGCTGTCGTAGCAGTTGCAGAAGGAATCAGCATGAGGATAAAGACACAGATCAATGAAACAGCTGCTGAAAATCAGATGGTGGGCGCTTCATACAAACTTATGCATATGATCGAACGCCAATACCCAGGCAAGTTTGAATTGCGAAATGTGATTCTTGGGCACACACAGCGTGGTGGTGGGCCCAATGCCGAAGATCGAATACTTGCCAAACAATTTGGCATCGTGGCATTTGAAGCGTATGAACAAGGTAAGTTCGGACAAGTGGTAAGTATCAGAAACGGACAAATAACCACCGTCCCCCTAACGAGCGACATAAATGTTGTTAAGAAGATCACTCGAGAAAACCCTCTATACAAGGCTGCACAAAGCCTTGGAGTGTACGTTAACTAAAAACAGTAGCAGTAGTCGGCGAGGTGGTGCTGAATGCTAAGTGCTGAGTGAGTGCCACTCTGGCTTGTCCAGAGTCTGACTCTGGATGCGCTTGCGCTTACCAGAATGACTCAAGGTTTACCACGCTGCACTGTCGAATCGGAGGAGAGGTATCCATTACATTGTGCCAAGTCTATTTCATCCACACGCTTGAAAGTTGCTCTTTCTGATCTTCTCCGAGTAAGTATTTTTCCATCCCCTCCTCTATTCGCTTCCGGGTGATTTCTCCCAGAGTAAGAGCGACTGAAACAGAGATGTTAAATGATTGTACAAATCCTTGCATGGGTATATATAAGTGATAGTCTGCATGGTCTCTCGCATTTTCAGAAATTCCTGCGTGTTCATTCCCGAAGACGAGTGCTATTTTGGGTCCAAGCGTGGGCAAAAAAGGAGCGTACAGATTTAAGGGCTCTTTCGATTCAAGCGTAGTGGCGTAGATGACGAATCCCTCTGACTTTAGCTTATCATAACAGTCTTTTGTAGAGCTGAATTTCTCAATGGTAAGCCATTTATTCGCAGATGCTGAGCTTTGTTTACCGATACGCTTGGGGTTATATGCCTTTTCTTTTTCAAATACAAAACATACTGTCTGAAATCCAAAAGCATCTACGCTCCGCAAAACAGCCGCAGCATTGTGTGGGTCATGAATATCTTCAAGCACGACAATACCCTGTTGACGATGGCTGAGGACCTGTTTGATTTTCTCTGTTCGTTTGAGGGTTGGCATAGTGTGTTTACACCTCAGCCCTCGGAAATAGTGGGCTTATCTTCTCTATCTTCCCCTGAGTGCGTTGCACTATTGCTTCTGCAGTATCGGGGAGGAATGGCGCAAGCGCACGCCCGATATGATGGAGCTTTATTAATGTTTCTTTCATAAATGGAGCCCGTGTACTTGCATCCTTATTCCACGGTTCGTACTCATTGAACGATTTATTGATTTCCTTCACCTGTGTCCAGAGGGAGGCGAGGATGGTTTGATAATCAAAATGAGATTGCTTCGTCTCCGCCGTGTCATCCTGAGCCTGTCGAAGGACGGCGGATCCTCGCAATGACAAGCCTGTGTCATGGTGAGTGCCGACTGTGTCGAGCATTCTCGATGTAATCGAAACCTGTCGAACCATGACACTTTCCTCCACAGTGATCCCATCTTTTGCTGCAATGGCGACTGCACGAGAGAGCAGATTCCCTAGCTCGTTTGCAAGATCTGCCGTATACAGCTGGTGCATGCGGTGATCGCTGTAGTCGCCATCGTCATGCATGGGTACCTCGCGCGCGAGATAGTATCGGGTCGCTGAGAGTCCGTATTTCTCCACCAACACGAATGGATCTATCACGTTGCCCAGAGATTTGCTTATTTTCTCTCCATCGACCGTGATGAAACCATGGGTGAAAAGGTGAGTGGGTATCGGCAAGCCTGCAGACATAAGCATCGCGGGCCAATATACGCCGTGGAATTTGATGATATCTTTTCCGATGACGTGGATGCGCGTCTCTGCCTGCTCCCAATACGTCTGATAGAGCGATTCATCGTCCCCTCCGAACCCGAGTGCGGTAATGTAGTTCGAGAGTGCGTCATACCACACATACATGCGTTGACCCTCGTCTCCCGGTACAGGGACTCCCCAGCTTTTCATACGCTCCTTCGGGCGTGAGATGGAGAAGTCGTGCAGGCCCTTGCGTACGAAGTTCAGAAGCTCTTCTTTCCGATACGCGGGAAATATGGTGAGCTTGTTCGTTTCGAGCATATCTTCTATCTGTGCTTGATAACGGGAAAGTGCGAAGAAATAGTTCTCTTCTTCTACAAGCTCGAGTTTGCGCTTATGATGCGGACAGATATTGTCTGTGAATTCTCCCTCTTCGTAAAATGTCTCACATCCCACACAATACAAACCAGAATATGTTTTCTTGTAGATGTCTTTCGCACTTAACGTCCACAATTTTTGAGCACCTACGAAGTGTTTGGTCGAAGTGGTGCGGATAAAGGTATCGAAGCTGATTCCGAGAGCCTTGCAGAGCTTCAGGAATACGTCTGCGTTCTCATCCACGAAGTCTTGTACAGGCTTCCCTGCTTTCTCCGCTGATTCGATATTCTTGAGCGCATTCTCATCAGTGCCTGTCGTGAAATATACTTGCTCTCCCGCCTGGCGGAAGAGACGGACGAGGATATCAGACT
>JAYRHC010000099.1:0-2851 GCA_041907525.1 Candidatus Woesebacteria bacterium | reverse complement strand
CTGGATGGAATCGAACCATCGACATCCATTTTATAAGAATGGCGCTCTACCACTGAGCTACAGGCGCGTCGGGCGCGGTAAGAATAGTGCTCCCTAAAAGTACCACTGCTTGCCCGCCTCTGGCGGGAGCTACAGACGCATAGTATCCCTATTATATATGGGAAAATGTTGATACGTGCGGATTATATCCTCATTTCGTATTGGGAATTGGTTGGTCGAAGGTAAGCTTCTTGACCTTTTCGAACGCAGTTTCTTTGTCCCATCCGTATACATCCATATATACTTGGAGTAAGCCCCCATCGTATCTCTTTGATTTGCCGATGGGGAGTTTTGCAGCAACCGATTCAATATTTTCTACGCTATCTGACTCGACCTCTATATATGGTTCAAGACCAGGCCATACATCGATACACACCTCAGTGCTCCCTATCTGCCATGTCTCGCGTTTACTCTCTTGATCGTTTGTCTGTATTAATCCAATAATTTTTAGGAGATTTACGGTCGCATCAAACTCACTCACTTGAACCACGAGCTCACGCTGATGCTTGAAGCCTTTTTCTGCATCTGGATAATCTTTTGCGCTAAAGGTGATTATATCTCCCTCGTCTCGCACACGAATATATGCTACGGGCAATCGAGGATTGTCTCGTTCACCAAACACAGCTCGTCTCATAAGTCTCATCGGAACAACACAGACTGCTCCTATCTCGCGGAGCGCTTTTCTCATCATATTGAGATCCACAGGATAGAATTTCATCTCTATTTCATCGGGAATATGGGTCATTGTCTCATGGTAAATAGTTCTTAATCTCGTTCCTCCCCGCAACCCTCCATCGCAGCAATCTTAGTGGACCTACGGGGAATCGAACCCCGGCCTCGTCAACCTGCCCGCCGTGCCCATGTGGAGTCGACCGGACTTGAACCGGCAACCTTCGCAATGCGAATGCGACGCTCTACCAATTAAGCTACGACCCCTACCTGCACTTTGGCAGGCGCGGTGCGAATGACGCGTTGAACCATTCAACTATAGGCCCTCTGCTCTTGGCGGGCAATGTGTGCCTGAGGTGATTCGAACACCCAACCGTTGGCTTCGGAAGCCAATGCTCTGTCCAGTTAAGCTACAGGCACTATCTTGCTCCAGACAAGCTCTATCTTTTACCCGCCGAAGTTCACCATACGGCAAACGTAGGAGGGCAGTTAAGCTACGAGGGCTCCACTCATGTACTTATCTCGCCAAGACAAGCAGTAGTATACCAAGCACGATACGATAAATCCCAAAGAGCCTGAGGGTGTGCTTCTGAAGATATTTCACGAGCCAGTTCGCAGCGAAATACCCAACTACGAATGAGATGATAAATCCCACTACGAGAAATGTCAGTGAGTCATTCATATTCTGTAACAGGAGCTCTTTATTCTTATAGAGATCGTACCCTGTAGCCGCAAATATCGTGGGGATAGATAATGCGAGAGAATACGTAGCGGCATCTTCCCGACGATAATTCATGAGGAGCATCGCAACAATGACTGACCCCGAGCGCGACACACCTGGCACGAGTGCGAGCGCTTGTGCCAAACCGATCAGGAGGGCGTCAACTAAGCTCACATCGAGGATACCCCGACTGATACGCCATGTATGCTTTCCCACATACCATTCGACCAGGAGAAAAATACCACCTACCGCGATAAACACTAAGGTGATGGATTGGACAGATTCAAATAACACGTCCTTAATCACGCTATGAAACATAAACCCGCCGATCAAGGCAGGTATCGTGGATACAAGGAGCTTCAGGTAAAGACGTTTTGTGAACCACACCTCACGTTTGAATAGGAAAAACAATGAGCAGACTGCACCTGCTTGGATAGCCACTTCGAAAAGCTTCACGAACTCACCCTGAGGCACTTGTAGTAATTGAGCTGTCTGGATGAGGTGAAAGGTAGAGGAAACTGGAATAAACTCGGTGAGCCCTTCGACGATACTCATGATTATGGTGGTAATAAAGTTCATGAGAGAAAGTATAATACAAAGTATCTATATGAGTGACCGAAACACAGAAACAAATGGTAATCCTAGAGTTAAATCCTCGAGGCATGTGTCATCCCGAGCACTTCGACTTCGCTCAGTACAGGCTCCGTTGAGGGATCCCTCCATCCCCCACCACCCGTGGTGGGGGGGTCGGGATGACGGGCTCAGGGTCGCCCTCGTGCACGACCAGCTCGCTGAGTTTGGGGGCGCCGAGCGGGTACTCATAGCCCTCAAGGAGACGTTTCCTCAAGCTGATGTGTATACCTCGTTTGTAGATAAGGGGCGTCTCGGAGAACATTGGCGCCACTTCGATGGATGGAATATCATAGAGAGTAGAGCATCCAGAATTCCATTTTTCAACAAACTGTACTCCCCTCTCCGCTTCTTGCTCCCTTGGGTATGGTCATCGTTCGATCTATCAAATTACGATGTGGTTATCGCCTCAAGTAGCTGGGGAATGAGTAAGGGAATATCATTGCGAAATTCTAAATTCGAAATTCTATATTCTAAACAACAGTCACGCCCTGTATATTTCTGCTATCTGCATACTCCTCCCCGTTATCTATATGGATATGATGAAAGTGGTCTGAAGAAGTACCTCCCTGTCAGGATATATGCACTAATCGTGAATCATTTCCTCAGACAATACGATTACCGCTCCAGTCAAAGCATCGACCACTTCATTTTCAATTCTGAAGAAGTCCGAAGACGTTCACTCAAATTCTATCGCAAAGACGGCATAGTCATCCATCCGCCAATCGAAATGCAACAGAACAAACAGTCGACAGTCGACAGTCGACAGACCGCTAACTATTATCTCACTGT
>JAYRHC010000098.1:0-10880 GCA_041907525.1 Candidatus Woesebacteria bacterium | reverse complement strand
TATGCGATCACCCAGAATAAACAGGCAGTGTCTGTCGTCGGCGGTGGAGACACAATAAGCGCAATATCGAAGGAAGAGTATCTCGACCAGATTACACACATCTCCACAGGAGGTGGGGCAATGCTTGAGTTTATTGAGAAGGGCACACTTCCCGGCATCGAAGCACTCAAGTAGTCGACATCATCGTAAAACCTCTACCACTCTGTCCACTGGCTCTGGTGAGGAGACTGTTTTGATTCCTGACTTCGTGATGGCAGGCAGTATGTCCTGACCAACTTTTTCATCCCCTCGCATCCAGTACATATCAAGATCAACGAGAGTATCTTTATTCCAAAACGTTTGTGGCAGCGCAATAGGGAACGTAAAGACCATACCATCGTGTCCGCAAATATCTTTCTTACTTTTCACATTCATCAGCCCATATTCCCACTTTGCGGGAGAATCTGCAACTAATACATTGAGGTTTTTGCTATCGATCGTCATTTTCTTTACATTGTATGTATCGTGATGTGTCTTGCATGATGTCCTCGATCCTGAGGTGGGTTGCTTGTGGTTTGATAGCACTAGGATAACTCCTAATAAAAGGGTCAGGGCGCCTATGATTAGCATTCTTCTGTTCATACTGTAGAGTATACGAAAGTAAGATTCTATCGTCCACGAATGCGTCGGAATTCCAGAATGACAATCCAGTCATTCCGACCGAATCCGCCGAATCGGCGGAGAGGAATCCCTTTTCATTAATTGTTCTTAAGGTTTATACAGTTGAAAGTTAATAGAGTTTGTCTATTATTTTTCGAAAGGAATGTTTCGACAGGTTCCGATGGTATCGAGAATGCACGACAAAGTCGGCACTCAGCATGACAATACGATCACTTTCCTTTTGACATTTGGATTCTTTCGCTATTTGCTATTCGCTGTCTCATTCCCCTCTCTCCGCCCTCTTGATGACGCGGCGGTCGGCTTCGGTAAGACCCTTCTTGCGCACACGAAGATTCTGAGGTGTGACTTCCAGGAGCTCATCTTCACCGATAAAATCAAGACATTGCTCAAGAGATAGTGTGGTGGGCGGCGTGAGAGCTTCAGATACTCCCTCACCTGCTGAACGATTATTCGTAAGCTGTTTTTCTTTGCAGACATTCACTTCGATATCCATAGGCTTATTCGCGACACCTACCACCATCCCCATATAGATCGGAACCTGAGGACCGACGAATAAGAGTCCTCTATTCTGTGCCCCCACGAGGCCATAGGTAGCAGATGTTCCGCTCTGGGTCGCGATGAGCGCTCCATTCCTCAGTGCTTCCAGCTTGCTTCCCTTTGGCTCATATCCGAGAAAGTAAGTAGACATGATGGCAGTGCCTCGAGTGTTGGTCATAAGCACGTTTCTCACACCCAACAGATTCGCGGATGAGATCTTAAATACTAAACGTGCAGTAGTGCCGAGCTCATTGTGCATACTTTGGATGATTCCTTTCCGTCTTCCCATCTCTTCGTTCACTGCCCCTACGAATTCCTGCGGGACGTCTACCGTGACCTCCTCATATGGTTCACAGGTAACACCGTTAAGCTCTTTATAGATGACTTGTGGTTTGGATATCTGCATCTCATATCCTTCGCGTCGCATAGTTTCGATAAGTACTGCAAGATGGAGTTCGCCACGACCTGATACGATAAAATCAATACTTGAATCTGATTCTTCGATGTGGAGCCCTAGATTTGTTTCCTTTTCCTTGAGCAATCGCTCTTTGATCTGGCGTGATGTAGTGTACTTGCCTTCCCGACCTGCGAAGGGCGAGGTATTGGGACCGATGGTGATCTTGATGGTGGGGTCCTCGACTTTGATGCTTGGTAATGCGATTGGATTTTTCGGATCGGTCACTGTATGTCCGATGGTCAGCTCAGAGATGCCTGCGATCGCGATAATATCCCCTGAGGAAACTTCATTCACTTCGTCGCGTTTCAGACCGTTACTCGTGTAGAGCTTGGTGACATTATACGAACCTCGGAGACCTGTCTCGTCGATGACAGACACTTTGTCCCCTTTCGTCAGTCTCCCTTGTGTTACTTTGCCGATACAGAGCTTGCCCACATAGTTATCAGCATCGAGAGTTGAGATAAGAAGCTGGAACGGTTTGTCCAGATCATGGACAGCGTTCGGGATCTCATGGAGAATGGTCTCAAAGAGAGGACTCAGATCACCTGGGAGACTGGCGTCATAGCGCTCTGGTAGTTCCAGCATCGCGGTGCCATCTCTTCCTACTGCATACAATGTCTTGAAGTTTAGGGCTTCATCACTATGCGCAAGCTCGAGGAATAGATTTTCTACTTCCGTAGTGACGATGCGAGGTCGCGCATCCTTCTTGTCGATCTTGTTTATAATGAGAATGATTTTCAGGTGATTCTCTAGTGCTTTTTTTAATACAAATCTGGTCTGTGGTAAAGGTCCTTCTGCCGCATCCACAAGCAGTATCGCTCCCGATGCCATATTCAGCACACGTTCTACCTCCCCCCCGAAATCAGCATGACCAGGTGTGTCGATGATGTTGATTTTTACATCCTTGTAGTAGACAGATGTATTTTTCGCGAGGATAGTGATTCCTTTTTCTCTCTCAAGGTCATTCGAGTCCATGATAAGTTCTTGTTTCATCTCTTTCTGGTTATCACGGAAGAGGCCTGATTGTTTGAGCATTGCATCGACAAGGGTTGTCTTACCGTGGTCAACGTGGGCGATGATGGCGATATTGCGGATCTCATGCATAAGTGGGTAATTGTATCACGAAAAAGGGCGGTATGATGGGGAGTTTTCACTAAAATAATCCTTCTTCAAACACTTTGGGATCGAGAGACTTGCGGAGTGCGCACCACTGACAGTCTGCGTCATCACAAAATCTATTCCAGAATCCAAGAGACAGAATATCCTGTGCAGCTGTGTGTACTTGTTCTTGCAACGCTATCATTTCTTCGTTTGATATTTCAAATATCTCCTTGTGGAATGCGCCTTTAGAATCAGCCTGGATAAAATCAAGTACCCCTTGTTTCATCTCCCAGTTTGGCTTGTAGCTATGGAGAAGAAGTTTATAAAACACAAGCTGCCGATAATAGTTCCCATCTGCGTTTTTTGTCTTCCCCAGTATCTCATTTCTACTCCTCGGTCTTCCTGTCTTAAAGTCGACCACACGAATCTGTGTAAGTGAGTTGTCAAGGTACTCGACAAGGTCAAGTTCTCCAGTAATTTTGATGGATTCTATACCTTCTATATCCGCAGAGGGAAGGCGCACCTCTGGTATGCGCATCTTTACCTGTACGTTACGACCAAAACTTTCGTCGTATTCGCGATAATAGTCAGTGAGAATCTGCTTCCCATGCACGAGCACATCACCCAACTCAGCCCTTGTAAACATCTCTTGATGTGCGGACTTTTCAAACGCCTCGAGTAGATACTCGCAGGATTTCTCTCCCGTTTCTTTAAGATGCCTGTAAAAGTAGGTTATTGCGTTGTGCACCGCATTGCCGAACATCAACGTTTTATCCTTCCCAGAAGGTACCCGTACGAGGTTGGTGTAGAAATATCTCCAAGGACATTTCAGATAGTTATTGAGTGCGCTAACGGATAAGCCGTATTTTTCGAATGTAGCTTTCACGAAGCTGCTGAATTCTCCTATCATCTGGCTCTCATCAATCGGTATATCTACCGACGCTAAGTCTCGAGAGCTCGATTGTTCAACAGACTTGAGCGCAGGTACGATATCCTCGACATAAGGAGATGGAAGGGCTACACTACCATCACTCTTCGTTTTCGCATAACTTATGCATACGTGTTGACGCGCACGTGTCAATGCGACGAAGAACAGTCTCTTCTCCTCTTCATCCGTCCCCTCATCAAGAGTGGAACCATACACTGCATCCGGGAGTCTGAATAGGCTGGGTTTTTTCCGTCCTCCCCAAATGGTATCCTGGGCATAAGGAATGTATACATGATCAAATTCCAGCCCTTTCGCCGAGTGTGCGGTCATGAGCTGTACTTTACCGAATGATTGAGTATGGATCTTGAGCTTTATCCGTATGTTGTGTTGTTCGAGTTTCTGCAGATAAAGGAAGAAATCTTCTAGCTTCCAAGTATTTTGTTGGTCGATCGCTTGGATATTGTCATACAGTTCGCGCAGCGGTGCGACGGCAAGGATAGGGTTCGTATCTTTCAAAATATGCTGTAATAATCCACTGTCTTGGACAACGGTATGGATAAGAGAATGGAGAGTCGACTGCTTCGCAAGCATATACCATTCGCCAATCTTGGTGAATATTTTATGGATATTATCGCCGTCTCGAATACCATACTCATTGAGTTTCGAGATACTCGAGAGCGCGTCCGCAAGCTCAATCCTGCTTCTGCTCACGAGCTGAGTGAGCTTGTACAGATCGAGAGGATATATGTTGAAGAAGTCTAGATGCAGTGCGGGGAAGAGGTATTCACCCTCTGCATAATGGTGCACAGCCTGGAGTAAAATGATCAACTTGCGTATGGTGACACTCTCAAATACATCTTCATCAATATCGAGAAACACGGGGACATCTACCTGTGCGAGCGCTTGGGCAATAGGTCGCATCTGTGCCCGTTTACGGGTCAGTACCGCTATCTGATCTGGACTGATGCCTTCGTGAATGTCCTTCTGGATGCGCAAGACGAGATCTGCTATCTCATCTTCAGGGTTTTCGGACATCACTACAGAGACCGGCTTGTCGCGGTGTTTGGCTCGTGCGGTTAAAGCCTGATTCTCTGCAGATAGGAGCTGTATTGCAGAGTCGAGAATAGTCTGGGTGGAACGGTAATTCTGTGTGAGAGTAATAAGAGTAGCTTCAGGAAACTGCTGCGTAAACTTACGGAAATTTTCAACTGATGCTCCTTGGAATCGGAATATTGCCTGCTTTTCATCACCGACTACAAATATGTTTGGACTTTTATGGAATGAGGTGAGTAGTTGTAAAATTTTATTTTGGGCATTGTTTGAATCTTGGTGTTCATCGACTAAGATATATTGATATTTTTCCATCTGACGCAATCGAAAATCTTCATCGCTCCGAAGTTTCTCAAGTACCGTCATGATAAGGTCATCATAATCATAAATATCGTGCTCCTTGAGTGCATTTTGATAATTCAAATACAGTTGATGCAGCTCGCTATTTTTTTCGATACGCTTGAGTTGGAGCTGGTATTCCCCCTTCAGACTTCCCTCTACTCGAATGCTTTCCTTGTCTGGGATAGCCTCGAAGTCGATCCTATCTTGATCTACAAAGACTTTCAGTTCTTCAGGATTCACACCTTCCCGCTTTAAGTCGCTGATAGCGCGCAATGCCTCCGAAACATAAAAGTATGGTTTACCGAATGGCTTAATATGTTCGAATGGGTTCGCGTCTATTACGCTCTCAAGA
The DNA here is from genome assembly GCA_041907525.1 of Candidatus Woesebacteria bacterium. Lineage (GTDB taxonomy): Bacteria > Patescibacteriota > Microgenomatia > UBA1406 > GWC2-37-13 > JAGOLU01. Next base: position 5,453 of record JAYRHC010000098.1, on the reverse strand, counting down.
ATCTGCACTTTTTGTATCTCATCTGCGACTTTCATCCCCAGCAAGCTCCAGAAATCGTCAGGATTTTGTTCAATGATATAACTGCAAAAAGCATGGAATGTAAAGATGTTGACGACATGTGCTTCATTGCCGATGATCTTCAGGAGTCGTTCCCGCATGTTCGTTGCTGCAGCTTGGGTGAAGGTGAGAGCGAGAATATTACTGGCATTTACCTGAGTCTTGAGAAGGATATTTGCGATACGGAGGGTCAGGATCTGAGTTTTACCTGTGCCGGGTCCTGCGATGACCATGACAGGCCCTTCGATGGTGTCTACCGCTCGCTTTTGTTCTGCGTTTAGTCTGTTATATTCTTCTTGGAACGGAGATTTGTCCTGTTTCATACGGGCATTGTAACACCATCCGCTGTGGTGACAATTCATGAATTGTCACTACTTCTTTACTGATATGGCGCGGATATGTGCTCTGATTAGCGTAAAAGGGGGTTATAATTGCCAGGAAGCTGTTTTAGAACTAGATCAATAGTATAAACGACGTCATCTCGACTCCCCGCCGATTTGGCGGGGGTGGAGAGATCCCTTTCAGCATAACCCTTATAACCTTATAAACTTTATAAACATTTATAAAAGGGATTCCTCCCTTCGGCAGTCTCAGGACAGGCTTTGCAAGGCTCACTCGGAATGACAGCTCATATCAACACACATCTTTTTTTATGAAGTCACGGATCGAAAAACATTTCCAAACTATTCTCCAGCACCTGTATATCAACCCTCTCGAGCGGTGTAATATCGCATGTAAAATTTGCTATACACGAAAAACAGCGCCGAAGCTTACCGAGAAGCAAATTTTGGAGTTTGTAGAGAAGTACCAGAAAGTAAATCCTGTAAAAGTCATTACTTTCTGCGGTGGCGAGGTCATGATGCTCTCCTACTTCCCCCATTTGGTGAATACGCTCAATACACAGGGCATCTATATTCAGATCATAACGAATGGAACGATCGATCGACTCGGAGAATTTTTGAACCCCGGACAGGTGAACATGATCGTCTCGATTGATGGATTAGAAGCCTACCACGACCGTAACAGAGGCGCAGGTAATTTTCGAAAAAGTATGCGCTATCTAGAGAAGGCCATACCGATGGGATTTCATAGAGAGATATTTTCCATTGTTACCCGAGATAACTTTGCAGATATTGAAAAGTTTGAGAAATATCTGCAAGATAATATCGGCAAGATCGATATCACGTACCATCCCCGCAAACCCCCTGAGTATTTACTCAATCATCCGATATCAAATATACAAGGGGTACTGAAAGGGTATGGGTATGTAGAGTCACATCAACTGAAAGAATTATATAAACATAAAAAGGTTTTTCCTCCACCGGAACTTGGATGCTATCAGATCAGTCTCGTCTCTGATGGAAAAGTGTATGGATGTTGCGAAGGGACTATGCCCATTGGGCATATGGATGATTCGATTACTGATCTCATAATGAATCTGAGGAAGCGAGTCGAGTCCTGGGAAAGTGAAGCGGAAGGAAGCCCTTGTCTCGGATGTAGCCAGCCTGATTTTATGTGCGGGATGAAAAGTATGTATGCAATACTATGAAAGAGTCACTAAAGCATATCATCCTTCGTGATAAACTCATGAAGGAAACAAGGGCGTTCTTTACAAAGCGCAAATTCTGTGAGGTAATACCTCCTATTCTTAATAATGCTATCCCGAACGAGCCAAACCTATATCCTTTCCTAACCTCATGGAATAGGAACGGAGCAGAAGAGACACGATATCTCCCTACCTCACCAGAACGTGCACTGAAGATCGCCCTCAGCGCAGGTCTTGGCGATTGCTATGCCATAGGGCATTGTTTCCGTAATCTTGAAGGAGCGGGTGCGCTTCACTCGCCAGAATTTTTAATGTTGGAATGGTACCGGGTGAATGGTTCTTATCAAGAGATAATGAAGGAAATACAAGAGTATATTGCGTTTGTTAATAGTCAACTTCTCCGATTCAGAGCAAAATCTCTCGAGGAATCACTTTCTGTCGATCAAGCGTCATTGCGACCGTGCCCGCAATGCTCTCGCATATGCGAGGCAGGCGGGGGAACCGCCATCCTTCGACAGGCTCCCCGAGAAAATCGGGACAGGCAGGATGACAAGGCAGTGACGAAGCAATCTCATCAGATTCTAGAGTTAAAGAAGTATCCATGGCAAACTTGTTCTCTTAGAGAACGTTTTGAAAAGTTATCGGGCACGAGCTACGAGCGACTAGTCACCGACGATAAGGTTCTGGAGGGGGTAGCGAAACAACGAGGATACACAGTCGAAAACGCGTCATGGAGACAGATCTTCGATCAAATACTCGTGAACGAGATAGAATCAAATTTACCGAAAGATCCTGTTTTTCTCATTGATTTCCCCAGTAGGATATCGCCACTCTGCAAGAAGAAATCTGATGCACCGCACATTGCTGAGCGATTCGAGCTTTATATTGGAGGAGTGGAAATCGCAAATGGAAATAACGAAAATACCGATGTCTCAGAAATACGGACAGTGTTTGAGAAAGAAACGAGTGAGGGAAGGTCTCCTCTGGATATCCAGTTTTTAGAAGCACTTCAAAAGATGGATGACTCAGACAGTACGTTCGCAGGTGTGGGTCTTGGACTCGATAGGTTGCTGATGGTGATGATGGGAGAGGAGGAGATTGCTTCATTTTAACTCTTATAAAGTCATGTATGTCATGTACCAGAATTGCTTCGCAATACGGTACATGACCATGAACCGATCTTCGATCTACTTAATCATAGCCCACCTTGACTCGGGCTCTTGCCTTAGCATATCCCCGCTGCGGCAAGTGCGCTCGTCTATCGGTGGACACAAGAAAATGTATTTCTTCATTCTTCAGAAACATTTTCTAGTGTCGGGACGGCGAGACTTGAACTCGCGACCTTTGGACCCCCAGCCCAACGTTCTACCATCTGAACTACGTCCCGTGTGAATCTATACTGTCTAGTATTTTCCTCCCTTGTCCTGATTTCAAAAATGCCTCACGGACCACTGCACATGATTTACAATATCCCTTTTCATAATACGCCAGCACAAAAGGTTTGCTTTTTGCAGTAAAGATGTTGTGTCCACTGTTATGCTCACGAAGCCTGACATTAACATCTTTTCCTGTGAACCCAACATATCTTATACCATTTAGAGTACTTTTGAGTACATATACTGTGTATGTCATATGCTGCAAGCCAGAGGCTTGTCCTTCTTCGACGGACTCACTGTATATATGGGCTCGTCCGCCTCTGGCGGAAAACTCCACCTCTAAATCCTAATCATCCATTCGCTGTTCGCTATTTTGATTCTCTCAATTGTATCATCCTAAACCGCTATAATCTACGATATGACGCTCTCAAAGCAGATTGGAAGGCCGTTTCTCGTGATGGTGACTCTCATTGTATTCGTATTTATCATAAAATCCCCCATCTTTACATGGCTCACTCCTCCCATCTCTATCGCAGACGACTACTACTTGAATATAGATGATTCTGCCTTCACAGAGTATGGTCTCGTGACCCAAGTCTCTGATGGGGACACGATCACGATACATGAGAATCAAGAAGTGCGGATGCTCGGGATCGATACTCCTGAATTATCCCATCCTGAGATACGTATCAGGGAAGAGTGTTTCGGCAGAGATGCGAAAGCTCGACTTGAACAGTTGGTACTGAATAAGTATGTATTTCTCTTAAAGGACAAACAAGATACAGATAAATACAAACGAAGTCTCAGATTTGTGTTTATCGCAGATAAGAAACATGACACAAGAAAGCTGTTTGTGAATGGATATATGATCGGTGAAGGTTTCGCCCGTGCATATATCTTCGAGAGGGATGAGAAATATAAAGATCTCATCATCGCTCTCCAACAAAAAGCGATTGATGAGAAACGGGGACTATGGGGGAAGTGTGATAGGGAGAAATTTCGGTGGTAATGTAGTTTAGTTTGACGAAGACACCTGTTTTGTGCAGATGACGGTGAACTCCTGCGGGGTTTGTCACAAGCAAAACACGGTGTCGAGTGAGTGTTTCATCAAAACAATTTCTCCCTCTGCAGAAACCCTACTTTCTTCCTCCCCCAACGGATACCAAATAGGGTGGCGATGGGCACGGCGAGGATGATGCCAATACTCGATACAAGGGTCCGTACGATTTCTTCTGCGACCGCCTCTCGCTGGATAACTACCCAGAGTGGCGCATCTGATTTATAAATCAAGAGAAACATGGGAAGCGCAGCTCCGACGTATACAAGTACCAGCGTATTCACGAGCGATGCGATATGGTCCCGCCCGAGCTTCATCGCTTCGACGAAGAGCTGATGGGTGTGCATGTTGGGTTTCGCCTTACTCAGAGAATACACGATCCCGATCTGGGCGATCGTTACATCATCAAGGATACCCATGCTGCTGATGATCATACCCGCGATCAGCAGATTCGAGAGCTTGAGCATTTCTCCGAATCGGAAAGTCACCGCGGCAGCTTCTTCTGATGCATATCCTGTAAGGAGGGTAAAATGCGTGAAGAATGCAGAAAGTAAACCAGTAATTACCAGTGAGATAAGGGTCGCTATGACGGCGAGACTCGTTTTCTGATTGAGACCATGACTCAGGTAAAAAGTGAGGGGCACGATGATAAGCGCAGTAAGAAGAGAAACGACAATAGGATCTACTCCTTCAATAATCTGCGGTATTGTTACCGTGGTCAGTAGAATGAACGATAGACCCATCGCAATAATCGAAATACCCCCCTGCACCCTGCCAATCACTATCACGACCGCTACAAACAGAGCAGCAAGGAGCAGGTATGGCACCGTCCTGTCCCGTTCGATAATAGATGCAATTCGTCTTCCTTGCACATTGGTTACCGACACGATCAGTCTATCCCCTGTCTTATACACTGGACTCGATATATATTTATCAGAGAGAGTATCTACGACAAAGGCTTCCTGTGGACCTTTTTTATTAGTGGTCACTACTCGAATTTGCCTCGTATTTTCAATCTGCTTTACCACCACGGTATAGAACTCCATCCCCGCAGCATAGATCTTGGGGGAAGTAACATTGAGTAAGATTGACCATAGGAGAACAACTGTAATGAACCATATTGCTTGCTTAATTGAGTTATACATTTGAGTACAGGAATATTGTCATTGCGACCGTGCCCGCAATGCTTTCGCATAAGCGAGGCAGGCGGGGGAGAAGCGATTGTATCGACGACGTGGCAATCCCATATTCTCATGAGATTGCTTCGTCACTCACTCCGTTCGTTTCTCGCAATGACTGAAACTGAGAAGTGACGAGATACAGGCCTCCCATTATCATACATAATCCGTGAATTACAAGCCACCGACGTCCATACCACCCCTTTCATTCCCCTCCTCGATTGAGGCGGGGATACAGG
>JAYRHC010000097.1:0-12157 GCA_041907525.1 Candidatus Woesebacteria bacterium | reverse complement strand
CTTGAACCTCAATGCAGGTACGGCAACTGGACCGGTACAAGTAATCACGGCAAATGCACTCACTACCGGTACCGCCCTCCTTGTTCCCCATACCACCTCAGTGATTGCCAATGGAGGATCACTCGCACGGCTCTCATCCACTTCCATAGACACCTCCACAACCACCGGTGTCTTACTAGACTTAAGCTCTACTGCATCTGCAGCAGGTACCCAATTCCTCCAAACCTACAGTGGACTTACTACGGGGATTGGGCAATCAATCGTGGTAAATGCCCTCACCAGTGGCAATGCCCTCAGCATTGCTTCTTCCTCTACAGGACTTACGGGAGATCTCTTGAAAGTAGAGAACTCTGCAAACAATGCAGGAGTCACCGGAAGTGCACTCAAGGTAGGACTCACAGGAGGAGCAAGCTCTGCAGGAACTGCACTCAACGTCACGACCGCCAGTGGTGTCGCAGGATCATTTGCTCTACGAGTGAATGATGATGGCACCTACACCGATACTTCAGCATTTGTCGTGGATACTGCAGGGAATGTGGGTATTGGCACCACTACTCCCGTATCCAAACTCCAAATTATGTCAGATACCTCTGACGGCCTCAGGTTCGCCCGCTCGGATGGAACCTGGCCCGCTCTTATTGAAACAACCGGTAGCGGAAGTCTTCATATCAGACCAGCCCTCGATTCGACCACTTTAAACACATATGGCCTCTGGGTTCAGAGTGGAAACGGCGGTACTGCGGGATATGTAGGTATAGGGACGACTGGGCCGATTGATGTACTGAATGTTGCAGGCGACCAAATATCAGTAAGCCAGAATATTGTTTCTGATACAGCGTATGATTGGTTAGCATTGCGTAGTAATAGAGCAGTTGACGACTACAATGGACTAAATGGAGAATATGCCAGAATCTATTTTCGCACGCCTTCTAGTGACCACACGACAGGAGATCTGCGCATAGCTTTAAAACAATCAAGCTCTTCTACCAAATCAGATGTGTTTACGGTCAAATCGAGTGGCAATGTAGGCATAGGAACCACCGCACCTGGCTACACGCTTGATGTAAAATCAACAGGTACGAGTGTCGCTCGCTTCATAGGCTCAAATTCTACTGGTTGTACACTGTCTGATGGAGGAATTATTGCCTGTAGCTCAGACCAAAACCTCAAGAAGAATATCGTAGAAAGTGCGCTGGGATTAGATGCGGTCATGGGCCTAAGAACTGTCACTTTTAACTGGAAATCTCAAGACGATGGAGATAAGAAATATCTCGGATTTATCGCACAAGAGGTGGCAGAAGTTGCGCCAGACCTTGTAACTACGGACAGCAATGGATATAAACAACTCAATAGTATCGGCATCATTCCCATAGTAGCCAAAGCGATCCAAGAACAACAAGGAATTATCACTACACTGCAGACCGAAGTACACAGTGTCGTCTCTGATGCGAAGATCGCAGCCGTGAGCAGCAAGCTTGAGACTCTCGAGGCAAAGATCAGTGGATGGGATAGCCTGTTTATTAGTATGCAGTCTATCATTCAGTCGATCCAAGATACTGTAGTCGCTCTACAGAATCAGCTTGGACTCGTGCAGAATGATGTGAGCGTAACGAAAGATCAGGTAGCATCACTCTCAGCATCGCTTGCAAGCATCACTAACTGGAAAGAAGCGATAAGTAGTGGCGGAGCCACACTGGGACAGAGTACGGCAAGTGCAGCGCTCGGAGCAACTGATTCAGCAATGCTCGAGAAAGTCGCCACAGTCTCGGGTCTTCTGGTGAAAGATAAACTCCAGGTCGATGGGAAGGCCACGATGTTTGATCTCTCCGTACTGAACAAACTGACCGCCGGCACGATCGTACTGGGCGCAGGGATAGATGGTGATGAGATCAACTCCTCGACAGGTATCAGATTTCAGACCCTTGCCCAAGGACCCATCGATTTCATGAACGGGAAAGTAGTCATCAATGTGGACGGGAGTGTCGAGATGACCCATCTGAAGCTCAGTACTGCAGATCCCGATAAGACAACTCTGGGCACTGCCACCATACCCGCGGGTCACACAAGCATGACTATCACTAATGCTTCAATCACGGGGGATTCTATGGTCTTTATCACACCGACATCTTTCGTCGATAAGCCGATCTACGTAAATGGGAAGATTCCTGGAGTAGGATTTGTGGTCACCGTCTCATCACCCGCTCCTCAAGATATCCAATTCCAGTGGATGATCGTGAATTAGGTTCTTGTATTCCTGCGAAGACGTGTGCTTTTAAAATATATTTGATATACTGGTCAGGTTGCTATATCCGTCTCTAAAGTAAACAGGACACGTCTTTATTTCAAGGCTCTAAGACAATCCAAAAAAATACACAAGTAAGATTTCACACCTAACAAATTGCCCATATCACTATCCCGCGTTTCGCATATGATACGTAAATCTGACACAACCGGTTCGGATTTTTCTATCTACACAATATCACCGAAAAAAGTTGCATTAGCGGTCGCCTTCTCGGGTGCATCTGGGTTGATATATGAAATTTTAGCAACGACAAATTTTTCCTTCTTTATAACAAATAATACTTATTCCTTATCTGCAGTATTGAGCATTTTCCTTTTTGGTTTGGCCATAGGAGGATATTTAATATCAAGGATCATCACAACACTTTCTAGATATACTCGCATAGTAATTCTTGTCGCTTTACAAATATCCACAGGAATATACGTTCTCTTAATCCTTTCTAATCTCAACTTACTCCCTCAACTGATCAGGTCGATACCAGCACTTGTGCCAGGTAGTACCAATATCTCAGAGATTCTGAAAATAGGGATAGCAGGTAATATCCTCCTTCTGATACCCAACATTATGCTTGGTGCATCACTACCGATCCTATATGCTCTTGGGATCAATTCTGTGGACGAGACAGGCGAAAAAATTGCATCTTTTTATTCATTAGATTTGCTTGGTGCAATAGTCGGAAGCACGGTAATAGGATTCATCATTATTCCCATGTTTGGCTTGAAAGCAGGGTTTGCGTTTGGCGGACTTCTCAATCTTGCTACGGCTATTCTGATGGTTTCTGTGTTGACCACGAGGCACCATAGGTTCATAGCATTGACATTGGTGGCAGCCTATCTTGTTTGTTTACTACCCAATCATATTCTGGATACATATCAATTTACACGACTTGTCAACAAACAGGGAGACATCTTCACTGTATATAATAAAAATATTGTATATGAGGCAAATAGTAATTTCGGTCTCATACAAGTTATGAATGAGAATCAACAAAATGCCCTATATATTAACCACAAGCTCCAATGCGCAAAGTCTTTGTCTATGCAAAAAGCGCTATCGCAATTAGCCTTACAAAACACAGCATATAAATACCCACGAGTATTAGTGATTGGGTATGGATGTGGATACACTGTTCACTACCTACTTCAAAACGAACGGATTAAGATACTCGATGTTGTCGAAATAAATGCTAAAATACCCCGGCTTGAACGATATTTTTTCAAAGACCAGATATCTCCCTTAGAAGATAAGAGGCTACATTTAACGATCAGAGATGGCTTCGCTTATTTGGAAAATACCCAGGATACATACGACTTGATAATTATCGATATCGAAGATCCAGCTACTATCCACTCATCTCCTCTTTATACGGTGGAAGGCTTTGCACTTGCTCGTAGCAGACTTGCCCAAGGTGGGTTACTCACACTCAATGGAGGAGGGGACAAGCATGAGTACGTAAAGATATTATATGATTCTCTTAGGGCAGTATATAAGTATGTTCGCTACACAAAAAGAGACAACTTGTTCTTCTTCGCCTCGAATAGGGAGTTCGCTACGAGTGAGTTGACCGAAGAAGAGCAGAGATTACAAGAAAAGATTCAACAATCACCAAAGGTGTTAAACACCTTGAACAATCAAGTTTTGAAGTATCAATTCGAATAACAGCATGTCTAAAGACCTTAACCCTATTCATATTTTAATTTTTTGTATTGTTGGGGGTGTGTTGTTCTTTACACTCAGTCTGAATCTTATGAGTGGTAGCGCTAGTACTAAACTTGGTCATACCTCGATAGAGGGGGGAAATGGTCTCAGTGCGGAATTTTCACAGTTAAAAAACAATACAGACGCCTTCTCCCAGAGGCTAGCGAGGGGAAACGCTACCGTCGAGATAGTGACCGCCATGGAGAAGCCCCTACTGAAGTCTGATAATAATGAGGTAACTCTTATGAATGCAGACCGTAGCAAGGAAATACGGTATAAACCCATTACAAATGGTATTAAGGAAGAAATTATCCTCTATCGAAGACCAGATACAAACGTATTTACGGTGCAGCTTAAGCTCAATAATATGACATTGGGAAAAAACTTTGACAGCACACCAGTTTTTCTTGATAAAAACGGCCAGTATCTTTTCCATTTTGACAAACCCTATGCCATAGATAATAACGGCATGAGGACTGACAATGTTGTCTATTCTGTTCATAGAGTAGGAGAATCCGATATATATGAGGTCTATTTGGAAATAGACCAACAGTGGCTAGACAATCCAGCAAGAGTCTATCCTATAACAGTAGACCCCACTGTCATAAACGACTCAAATAGCGCTCAACCAGAAATATCAGCGAAACGGACTGCTATGACGGAGACTTATGCCATGGGTAACGGTTTGCTAGCTGCCACATCCGATGGTACAGCGCATAACTATATGGATGCAAATGGCGATTGGCAGGAGATAGATACTACTTTTGAGCCTCTGACACAAAATCAGGATTATCATTTCGGCGCAGAAAAAAATGCTTTCCAAATATATTTCAAAAATGAACTGAGCGGCTTATTTGGTAAATTTTCCATAGGCAACTCCAGTATGAGATTTGGCCTGGAGAGACCCAACCCAAGTGTTGCTGTGATAGATAGAAATACCATTACCTATCCGAACGTCTTACGTAATATTGATCTCAAATACACACTTTCTTCTGAACTTATGTTAGAAGAGTTCATCGTGCGTGATCGGGAAACAGCGATAAACGTAGATACCATCATCGAAGAGCTTGAGCTGGAAAATGTCCTCGTAGAGCCTCATACTGATGGCTCATATAACTTCTATGAGCCAGGGACTCATGACATCCTCTGGACAATCCCTAGACCTGTCATGTACGAACAAGGTGATAAGACACACAGTAGTTATGGGCTTCACTATGAACTGAGAGAAGCAGAGAGGAAAATGTTTTTGATAAAAATACTGGATGAAGATGGTAAAAAATGGCTCAGTTCATTGGATCGTATGTATCCTGTTGTCATTGACACCACTGCTGGTCCAAACTCACCAGGCACTATGGCGGATGATGCGACCGTAGGAACGGTTACCTGGTCAAATCCAGACAATGCGAAAACGTCCAACGATTCATACGCTTCGGCAGGAAGTGGTTCGACGACTGTCACCCACTATCTGAAAGCAAGTAACTTCGGATTTTCTATTCCGACATCGGCGACCATCAATGGCATTGTAGTAGATATAGAGAGAAACGAATCAGTTAATATGTTTCTAGTCCGTGACGAGTATGTGAAGATAGTAAAAGCCGATGGCACTATCGGAACAGAAAACAAAGCCACTGGGAGTGAATGGCCTACATCAGATGCTTACGCCTCTTATGGTGGTTTATCCGACCTCTGGAGTGAGAGTTGGGACGGTACGAGTATTAATGATATTGATTTCGGATTGGTACTATCGGCACGAGGTATTAGTCAACAATGTTTCGAACAAAATACCCAAGTAGTGACCAGCGAAGGTACAAAAAAGATTAAAGATATCAGGAAAGGCGACAAAGTATTATCCTATAATAGATACACTCAACTCCTTGAAGAAAAGGAAGTCGAGGCAGTGTGGTCAAACCCCATTTCTTTTTCTGGTTCGCGATATTATGTGATTCGCGCTGGTGGAAAGGAAATAATGGCCACTGAGGACCAGGAGTTTTATGCTAATGACGAATATATTCAGGCGAAGAACCTGAAGGTAGGTGACCGACTCTTATCGGAGAATCTAGCTGATGTGATGGTAGAGGATATAACTATAGTAGACAATGACCAAGATACCGTCTGGGATCTCACTGTCCAGGGCAATCACAATTTTTATGCAAATGGGGTTCTTGTACACAATTTCTTACCACCTGTCTATGCTTACACTGCAAAAGTTGATCATATACGCATCACTGTTTACTACACCGATGCGGCACCTGGAACCAATTTCAACGGTATCAAACTGGAAGGGGTGAGTGTGAATTAGTTTCTTGTATTCCATCGACGCGGTGTGCTATAGTTTGAGTAATTCACAGATATGACACACACTCGACTCACGCTGCCCTCGAAAGGCTTCCACATCACGCATAAGACACTTTTGGATGGACTCATTCTGCTTATCGTGACATCGGTCAGTCTCGTCATGATCTTGGCGTATCTGAGAGTAGAGAGTCGTAACCAAGAACTCACCCAGAAGATCAACACGTTCTCTGCGGTGCGACCCGTTTCTGCTATCACTACCCCTGCGGTACCAAGTGGAGCTCAACAATCACTTATCCCGGTAGATAAAGCCGAAGTCCAGGCACTGCTGACGAAACTCCAATCCATCGCACTCGTCCCCGTAGATGAGTCTCCGACCCTCGCTACCGTGGTCGCAGTGGACAAGCTGCGAGATGAAGTCTTTTTCAGAAATGCAGCCCTTGACGACAAACTCTTTGTATATGGACAGGCCCGTCTCGCGGTACTCTACCGACCATCCATAGAGAAGATCGTGAACATGGCGACTCTCTTTGATCAGTCTGGTGAGGCATCGGGATCTTCTCGCATTAATCCGACGAGCGGCATCGATGTGAATGCGTCATCAGCGGCGCAGCTATAATATTTATCCGTATGAAATATATCCCGACCATGAATCTTCCTGAAGACCATAAAACCCTGAAATTTCGAGATACTCACACGAGGATATCACGGATCCTTATCATCATCTCGGTGGGTATTTTCTTAATCGCAATAATCATGATGGCAGTCGCTCTCAGACGAAGTCTTGATCGTCAAGCTGAGATGACCAGGCTCATCGGTCTGGCAGAAGCTCAAGGGGGGGATATCACCATCGCGCGCCAGATCTATGACGCGATACAGAAGGTCAGCAAACTTACCAAATTACCCGATAACGAGATCCCCATTTTCGCGACGATCGCTGATGTTGCCAAGCTCCAAGCACAGACGACATTTAAGGATGCGGTCAATGGAGATCAGATCTTATTCTACGCGAAGTCTCAGTGGATCTATATCTATAGACCCCAAACCAATAAGATCGTCGCTCAAGGACCATTCGCATTACCGACTCCCACAGCACAACCCCCGACACAGCCGGAACCCACCATAGGATCCCCCTCACCATCCGCGGATTCTCCACCCGCATCACCCGAAGCGGAAATCACGGGTCCATAGACTACGCATAAAATTCCCGAGTTACGCTTTGTACCAGGCTTGTAGTGCATTAAAAAATATTTGCTTTGATTTCCTGAACTTGGTTCAGGATCCATGCAACGTTAGTCTTGAACAAGGGATCTCTCCACCCCCCACCACTCGTGATGGGGGAGTCGAGATGACACCAGTTTGCTTATTTCGTTACAAGCTTATAGACATAACACTCTCACTTACCATTTTTCATGTGTCATCCCGACCCCCCGCCGAATCGGCGGGGATGGAGGGATCCCTCTCGTTGCGAGTTTATCTGTGACATCTATATCATATACATCACATTCTGAAACCGTACTACAATTGGGTCATGGTGATACGCTGAATCGGCGGAGAACCCATGACACGAATTCATATTGAGAATGGTACGTCAATAAGGAGGTGGTTGACACATAAAACGATGTGTTATAATGTACATATATGTCTACTATAAACAAACGTAATACGAGCAAGGTGGCAATGCTTCTCAGACAACATAAGAATATATTTCATATCTCTGACCTTATGCTTTTGTGGGATACGACAAATCAAGCGTCCTTACGACGGACGATCTCGCGCTATGTGAAAAAAGGCGTCTTACGTAAGATCTATCGCGGGTTTTACTCAGTCGTTCCCTTGTCACAGATCGACCCCCGTGAACTCGGCTCATCAGCGTTCCACTCGTATTGTTATGTCAGCACCGAGACCGTGTTAATACAGAATGGTATTATTTTCCAACAGATTAGCACCATCACATTCTGTGCCTCCCATTCACAGCAAATACAGATAGAGGGGTACACGTTTAAAGGCAGACAGCTGAAAGATGAATATTTATACAATACTGCAGGAATCAAGAACGAAAAGAACTATAAAATAGCTTCGACAGAACGAGCGATCGCTGACTTATTATATTTTAATCCCCATTATCATTTTGATGCCCAACATATGATCGACTGGAAAAAAGTCACACAAATCCAAAAGGAGGTGGGATATATATGATATTGCCAAGCCCTAAAGATGCCGTCCACCGTGGTCAACTATTTCGACTGCTCATCGAGATTGCTGACACTCCTTCACTATCAAAATCATTGATATTTAAAGGTGGGACTTGTGCTGCTATGCAGAGTCTCCTCGACAGATTCTCTGTAGATTTGGACTTTGATATAGTCCCAGGGTCTTCGAAGGCTAGCATGAGGAAAAATCTCGAGATGGTCTATTCTCGACTGGGACTGGAGATAAAAAACACAAGAAACACGATCAAACTCGACGCGATTGAGTATTCTTTGGCATCAAGCGTCTATGAGCCTGTGTACCTGGCAGATATTGATCGGTATCTGCTGTGTCAGACTATCGAGACCATGTTCGCCCATAAATTAGTCGCGGTCCTTGACAGATGGCAGAAGCACCGATCTATCGCAGGGAGAGATCTGTACGATATCCATTATTTTTTTACTCATCAATACAAATACAGGAAGGAAATAATCGAAGAAAGAACGAATCTCGGCATAAAGGAATTCTTCGGCGCGTTAGCTGATTTTATCCAAGACAAGGTTACTCAGACGGTTATGAATGAGGATTTGAATATGTTGTTAGTGCCCCAGAAGTTTACCGAAGTAAGGAAGTCACTAAAATCAGAGGTTGTTGCCATCTTAAAAAGCGAAGAACTCGCTCTGATATAGTACAATACCGTCGTAAATCCTATGTCCATCACCCCCAAATACCAGCCTGGATCATTCGAACCCAAATGGATCGCGCAGTGGGAGAAAGATCATATTTACGCGACCCCTGAGTTATCCCAGGGTGATGCGAAAGAATACGTGCTCGATATGTTTCCGTACCCGTCAGGTGCAGGGCTTCATGTAGGGCATGTGGAAGGGTATACTGCTACCGATATCTATTGCCGGTATATGAGGATGCAAGGGAAGAAAATCCTCCATCCCATAGGCTTTGACTCTTTCGGATTACCTGCTGAGAATTATGCAGTAAAGACTGGGACACATCCCAAGATCACGACTGAAGAGGCGATCATCACATTCACTGCACAGATGAAGGCGCTAGGCCTCAGTTTCGACTGGGATCTGGTACTCGCCGCACATCGTCCAGACTATTACCAATGGACACAATGGCTCTTCTTACTCCTCTACAAACGAGGTCTTGCGTATCGCAAGAAGCAGGCAGTGAACTGGTGCGACGGATGCCAGACGGTGCTTGCGAACGAGCAGGTCGTCGATGGGAAATGTGAACGATGCGAAACGGTCGTTGTGCAAAAAGAAATGGAACAATGGTTTCTGAAAATCACAGATTATGCGGAGCGACTCCTGCAGGATCTGGATGCCCTCGACTGGCCTGAGAGCACCAAGGCAGGACAGAGGAATTGGATAGGGAAGAGTGAGGGGATCAATATCACCTATAGGGTGATGGCTGATGGCGAAAAGACAGTGGAAGTTGAAGTGTTTACGACGCGGCCGGATACGAATTTCGGGGCGACATTTATCGTGTGCGCTCCAGACAGTGATTTCGTGAGGAAACACCTATCAGAATTCCCCGAGTACGAGAAGGTGAAGGTGTATTGTGATGAAGCGATGAAAAAGCGTGAGCTTGAGCGTGTCGGCACCGATACACAGAAAACGGGTATTTTCACGGGATGGTATGCGATAAACGAGCTAAACGGGAAAGAATTGCCGATATATGTCGCAGATTTCGCTCTCGGTACCGTCGGTACCGGGTGTCTCGTGGGCGTCCCGGGGCATGATCTCCGAGACTTCGAATTCGCTCAGGCGATGAAATTACCCATTGTCCGCGTGGTAGTTGGCGCCGATGGAGACACCAGCGACATCACTGACCCGGGACAGGTGCAGGAGGAAGAGGGAACCATGATAAACTCAGGCTTTCTGGACGGGATGGAGATACATGCTGCGACCCAGAAAATCATGGATTACATGGTGGAGAAAGGGTACGGGAAACGAGTGACAAACTACAAACTTCGTGATTGGCTGATCTCGCGGCAGAGATTCTGGGGAGCACCTATTCCAATGAGAAAACTCGAAATTCTTCAGCCAAAGGCTGATCCGCCTCTGGCGGAAAATTCGAAATCCGAAAAAGAAGTCACATATGCACCAGTTGGGGAGAGTGAGCTGCCGGTAGTATTGCCGATGGATGTGCAGTTTAAGCCTACGGGGAAGTCACCCCTCAGCGAGCACCTCGATTTCCAAGATCGAGAAGTAGACACGATGGACACATTCGTCGACTCGTCTTGGTATTTTTTCCGTTTTGCACAGCTCACCTCACCCGAATTACGTGAGAAAGTCGCCAGCGGTCATGAGTCTAATCCCTTTGACGATGCCACACTCAAAGAAAGACTAAACACATGGTGTCCTGTCGATCTGTATGTGGGAGGGGCTGAGCATACGGTACTACACCTCCTCTATGCCCGTTTTTTCACGAAAGTGCTTTTCGACGCTGGATATATTAACTTCCAAGAGCCATTTCTCAAACTACGTCATCAGGGTACTATCTTAGGCCCTGATCATCGCAAGATGAGTAAACGGTGGGGAAATGTAATAAATCCTCTTGATGTTATCGCTCAATACGGCGCCGATACCTTGCGGATGTATGAAATGTTTCTCGGGCCTCTGGATCAGATGAAACCCTGGAATGTGGGGGCAGTCTCGGGGACGTATCGTTTCTTGTCGCGTGTGTGGAATATGGGACAAACAAGAATAGCATCGTCATTGCGAGGAGTAAGCGAGGCGACGGACGAAGCAATCTCAAGTAAAGAGCTTCTTATTGCGTTGCATAAAATGATAAAGAAAGTTACCGAAGATATTCCCGCGCTCAAATTCAACACCGCTATTGCTGAATGTATGATTTTTATGAATGCGTGGGAGAAAGCAGGAGCAGAAGCCCTGAGTAGGGAAGACCTCGAGAAATTCCTCCTGATTCTCGCTCCCTACGCGCCGTATATGACCGAGGAGCTCTGGTCACAGCTCGGTCACTCAGAGTCTATTCATACCAACAGGTGGCCGGCGTACGACTCTTCACTCCTTATCACAGACACGGTCGAGATCCCCGTACAGGTCAATGGGAAAGTGCGGGGGATAGTCACTGCTTCTCGAAATGAAATAGGGGAGGAGTGGAAGATCGTGGAGCTCGCGAAAGAGAACCCTGCAATCCAAAAACATTTACTCGGCGATATCTCCAAGACAATCTACGTGCCGGGGAAGATATTGAACTTCATTGTAGCGAATGGGGAATAGCCATGACATATTTTTGACACTCAGTCCTTCTATTCCTTGATATAATAGGCTCGTCCAGTGCGTCTGTTGACAATGACAAAATCCAAATGTCAAATAAAATCTAAAGTTCAAATCAGAAAACTAGGGAATGTGGACTATGATTTTGGGCTATCGTCATCTCGACTCCCCGCTCAAGAATCTGAGCGGGGGCGGAGAGATCCCTTTCGGATGTGTCATGTTGAGCCAGACGAAACATTATTGGGCCCATAGCTCAACGGTAGAGCAGTTCCCTTTTAAGGAATTGGTTCAGAGTTCGAATCTCTGTGGGCTCACCAAACGCACACATATTCCATCTGCTATACTTTCGACCTGAACATCACTATGAAAGTCGAAAAAATTACCCTCCCTAATAAGCTTCGTGTAGTACTCG
>JAYRHC010000096.1:0-6353 GCA_041907525.1 Candidatus Woesebacteria bacterium | reverse complement strand
TGCATATCAGTGCCGAGCTGTTGTACTCTTTCCTCCTGCGCTTTAATCTTCTCTGGGAGCGACATGAGGGGAAGGCGGACAGCGGCTGCAGCCTCGTCAATGAGATCTATCGCCTTATCAGGTAAGAAACGATCTCCAACATAGCGCTTGGATAGCTTCACTGCAGTTTCGACAGCAGCATCAGGGATCTTAACTTTGTGGAATTTTTCATATTTTGGCACGAGAGCCTTCAGCATCTTTATCGCCGCTTCCTCCGTAGGCTCGGGCACGATGACTGTTTGAAATCTCCGCTCAAGCGCTGGATCTTTCTCGACGTATTTACGATATTCTGTCAGAGTCGTAGCGCCGATCATCTGGAGATCTCCTCGAGCAAGAGCGGGTTTGAGGAAATTCGCTGCATCAAGACTATTATCACCGCCCCCTCCCGCACCCACAATAGTGTGCATCTCATCGATAAACATAATGTACTGACCATTCGATGCACATATTTCTTCGATCAAATCCTTCATCCTCTGTTCGAACTCTCCTCGGTGAGACGCGCCCGCAAGCACCGACATCATGTCAAGCTGTAAGATTTTCTTACCCATAAGCACCTCAGGTACCTGTCTTGATACGATGCGCTGAGCAAGGCCTTCAAGGATTGCGGTCTTCCCGACCCCTGGTTCACCGACAAGCGCAGGGTTATTTTTCGTCCGACGAGACAGTACCTGTACTACGCGCTCTATTTCGTCCGATCTCGCGACTACAGGATCAAGTTCGCCCTTCTCTGCCTTTACGGTAATATCGATCGTATATTCGGCGAGCGCACTCTTCTTGCTTTCGGGGGGCTTTGATATGGTCCCATCTGGATTGACCTGCCCTTGATTTTGGGTAGCGACTTGAGTCATAACCTTTTTACGCAAATCCTCTCCCTGCACTCCAAGCTTCGCGAGGAGTCGGGCACCGATCCCCTCTCCTTCCTCAAAGAGTGCAAGGAGTAGGTGTTCGGGAGTGATAAGCTCGACACCAGACTTACGGGCATCAAGGAGTGACTTCTCGATGATGGTCTTTATGCGCGGCGCGATTTGTGGGGTTGTCTTTGTGGATCCACGTCTGAAAAGTTGGGCCAGTGCTGCATCTACCTTCTCGGTGGGTACTTTCATATCAGTAAGAAGCCTAACGATCTCAGCATCCGTCATGAGACCAGACAGGAGATGCTCGCTATCTACGAAATCAGATTGGACTTCTTTCGCTTTTGACTGCGCTGCCATAAATACTTTATTGGACCTCTGCGCGAGATGCGTCATAAGATCCAGAAGCATCTGTCGTGTCATCTGGCCGCCATCAACTCCAGGACTCACTTTCCCTGCATCAGCCACCTGAGGCTTTGTATTAGGCTGTATGGCATCTTTAGTCCGAGGAGGAACGACAGGTGGTCTCTGCTCTGAGGGTGTATTCACGACTGGCGATGGAATAGACGGCTGGGGTACCGATGCTGGTGCGACTGTGACTTTCGCCGATGGTGGGGCATTTTTATTCAAAAGGTTGGAGATGTATTCTTGTCGTGCTTGTTCATCAGGGTCGAGTACTTGGTTACCCTGAGCTTGTGCTGGCGGCCCAGACTGCACAGCAGGAGCTACTGGCATCGGATACTGTGGCACAATCGCAGGTGGAGATGATACACTGCTATATGCATTTGACGGAGGAGTTGGTTTTTTTATAAAATCAAGTACTGACATTACTGTTCATTATGAAGAATAAATATTTTAAAGTCAACAGGAGATATACTAGATGCTTGCTGATTCTTCTGATATGGTGTACTCTCTTATCTCCTCTGATACGAGCAGAGGTTTTGACTCCTACCCCCACGAGTGTGAATGACAGGCAATCGAATATTCTGAATGAGTTCTTTGGCATCCTTATGCCCAGAGAGCCTGATAGAGGATCGAATGGGACTCCGATGCCCACACCCACTCCTCCCACGCTTCCCGCACCCAACAACATCCCTGGTGTGATCCCACCAGGATATTGCACGGATCTTCTTAATACCGCATACAGTAATCTTGACTCCGTCGCTTCACAGGTGATACCGGTGTATAAGGATGCAGCGAGACAGGCTGGGATACCATGGGAATACCTTGCTGCGATTCATTACGTAGAAACTGGGGGTCACTTCTACCCAACATCTTCCCTTATTGATGGCACACCACTCGGTGGTAAAACATTATTAGAAAGCGCTCTGGCCGCAGCGAGCACATTCAAACAAAAAGAGTATATGGTGAATTATGTCGCAAGACAAAACGGTATGCCCACACCTGTTGGCTTCTATATGCTGATGGGACAATTTGCCGCCTATAACTCTACCACGCAAGGTGAATGCGCGATGGACAAGACTACCTTCAAGTATACCGGGACAACTTGGACGGAGATACCAGATAACGGACAGTGCAAGAACCAGAGGGGAACAAACACATTAGGAGAAGGAATGGTGGGGGACCGCCACGTATACGCAACCTCCTGTCTGGATACATCTCATCAGGATATGTACATCCATTTTCATTCAAATGACCAGGTGAGACTATACAAAGATCGAGTAGGCGCCCTTGCGATTGTTCGAGATATGCCTCAGAAGTACCGCGACCAAGAGCCAACACCCCCATCAAATCCCAATTTTCTCCGGGCACCTACCGACTCAGAGATAATTAGCAATGAGGTCATTGCAAGTTGCCAAAGAAATGATGCGATTAGCTATGATGACATGGATCGTTGTGAGCCCCAGCTGCGGACAGTGACATCACGATTCACTTCAATCGCAGGAGCCCGGTATAGTAGTATTCACTATTTGCAGTGCACTCAGTTCGCCGTGGGATTGGCGAATGAAATCAACGGTACTATCCCACGCATTCATAATGCATGTATGATGAGGAATCAGCCCACAGATGGTAACTACATATTCATCCCAAAGACCGGATCATCTCCACTACCAGGCGATTTAATTATATGGAACTCTCCAGATTTGACCCATCAACACCCGGAAGGAATCTGCAATAGTCAAGCAGTGGGTCACATAGCGTACGTAAGCGAAGTGCCCAATATGAGCTCTGTCCTTGTTGCAGAAGCGAATATTAATCATAAAGGTAAAGTGGCATATCGCATAAGGGCCATCACGCAGAATGTAATAGGTTGGTTAAGAAAAAAATAGTTTCTCGCTATAAATATTCTCAATATTCTCTTATGTCCAAAATCAAAATTGCTATTCTAGTTGCGGTGAGTATACTCGTTATTGTAGTATTAATGTATATCAAGCTCAGTATGCGAAGCAAATCTGTGGAGACTCAAGTTAGGGTCACGACACAGAAGGTTACCATGACCCTAGCCCCATCGTCTACGATCACCCGGTATCCAACCGTCATCGTCACCCCCCTCCCCTCCGAATATATAAAACAAATGGAGAGTCCGTTTGACGAAGCGCTCTTTGCATATGAAAAAAAATACGAGCTTGAGGAGCGTCCAGATGTGACCGTAGCGAATAATATTCCTTTCCAGAACCAGTATTTCAAAGTACAAGTGGAGTCGGTGAACGAGGATGGGGGTTACTTTAAAGTGATCGTCACCCGTATGCCTGACCAAAGACAGACGGTGGTAGAAAGTGAATTCCGTAAATGGTTATTATCACTCGAGATCCCTGAAGCATCGATCAAGAAATTACGGATCGAATATCGTGAGCGCTGACACTATCTTATCCTGTACACCACTCCTTTCCCATCACTTGATCGGTACACTTCGTCTCCGAGCTTCTTGAACTTCGCTTCATCGATCTTTTTATCATTCACATCATATTTTTTATGCTCGTTCGAAGAGATGATGACATATTCCACTATGTACTTACGAAGGAGTCTGCGTGTGAGATCAACATCATCCGATTGATACATAAGCTCAATGTCTGGTATGCGTTTACCTACTACATCAGCAGTCCCTCGCCACAGCCATTCATGCACCCACCAGCCTGCGACTGTCGGTAGTCCTGTATATGCGGATATGACATCGTATTCGGTGTAGCTGTCACCCTGGGCTTCAAGAATGGTTGGTTGACCGCTAACTTTCTTCTCAAAAAATTGAACAATGTCATACAGATCTGGATACTGATCTTTCAGCCAGACTACTCCATCGATCTTTACAGGTTTTGTCAGATTTCCATAATAGGAAACTACTGCATAATTTATGTATACAAGATTGAGCAGAATCCCCAGCCAAGCAGCGATGAGAAGGGTACGTCGGATATGTGCGTAGATTTTCGGTAAGGTGTGCATACGCCAGAGTACGTATATGGATGCGAGAGACATCATCATGTATGCCTGATACCCCAGTTTAAACATGGTATTCGCTCTGAAGTGAGTCGGATAAATGTCCTTTATATAGAAAAATTCGGGGATTACGAGTAGTAACGTCCCAAATAAGAAAAACAAGCCAACGAATTTATCGACATTCTCGAATTTACGTGCTTCCATATTCTCAGGATTCTTCTGTTTCCGCAGATACTGTCTGGTAAGGTACATAATAAGTGCAAGACAGAGAGCGAAAAACCAGAAGAATCCCCACAATATGATCATCTGGTAAAGCTGGGATCGCTGACAATTCCCTTGCTCAAACAGAAATGATCCTATCTTAAAGTTCGTCGCTCCTGCTTTCGCAAATTGCTGCACAAGGGGGAATGCACAGTTCACCCCCACACCCGAAACGAAAGGTTCGAAAAATACTGAAAACGGGAGGGAGAAGTAGATAAATCCAAAAACGAGAATAATCACATTTATTACAAATGCAATGCTCAGACCGTGCAGCACGAAAAGCATCACGAGTGAGAGGAGCATATAGATCGGCCCGTCGAAGGCGTTCGTCATGAAATGGACTGCAGCCATAAACCCAAGAAGAAGCGTGAGGGGTACATATGATTCCACACATTTCACGAGGAGTGTCGCTATAAACCCTTGTCCAAACATGTTCCGTATTCCTTGTATAGAACGGGAGAATGGGCTTTCAGTATCATGCGAATCTTTTTGGGGATGGTCCAGATGTCGATGATTCCATTTATCAAGGACAAGGGGCATAAAGATCAAAGAAAATATGGCCAATGTCAGGAGAACAAAAGGGATATCGAATACATGGCCATGCAGGTCTGCGACCACATAGGAATAGGAGGGGAACTCGTGGATCGTATTTGGGATAAATCTGGTCGCATTGGGATACCAATACCGAGAGTACTCACCGAGTGCTGCGAGAATATTCGGAAACTTTTGTTGGATAAGACTGAGCTGTGCCCCAATATCGGGAAGCACCGTCCACGGGGGTACGGGGCTTTCGTTCTCATATCCCTTCGTGAATAAGTAGATCGTATGCCAATTCCCAGCGAAATTAAGCACAAGGGCGCCGATGAGCCCATAGAGAGCTAAGCGAACAGTGCCGATCGTCTTTTTCACGCCATAGACAAGGTTCTGAGCATAATGAATAACATTGGTTACGATACTGAAGCTCATAGATAGCGATAATCCGAGAATATTCGCAAGGATAAGATTGTACCCTACTGCAGCAGGCACACCCGTAAGCTTTATAAGCAGTGCTCCCGAAAGATGCCCGAAATAGTAGTAGTTGATGAAATATCCCGCAGGTCTTGCGTCAATATCTGGTCCATACCACATATCCAGCGGTGGGAAGTATGTCGATCGCGCGATCGACTGCATGAAACCGAAATCCATAAATTTCTCAAGGCCATGGATACTGGGTTCCTGACCTCGGACGATAGTCCAAAGCAGTAAGCCTGAAAAGAACAGTATTTCTTCAACAATAATCCATTGAATCGTTTTTCTGTTGCGGATTATGATTTCTGCAAAATCAATATTTTTTTGTACGACAAATCTGCGATAACTCACAAACGCAAATACGACCAGAAGTCCCAGTATCTGTACCCTCCCGAATGGAACAAGGCGAAGAATTCCCAGAAGGAGAGAGCTATAGGTGAGTAATATGATGCCAAGCGCTTTCGAAAACGCATATCCTTTATCAAGATTCTTACCGAAAAGACGTTGCGTAAGAGGAAAAAAAACGAGACCTACAAGAAGCAAGTATACGTACCAAGAGAAAAAGTGGAGTAACCAATCCATAAAATAAAAAATCTCAATTTTAAAATCCTAATGACAAATAAAACCCAAAGCTCAAAATCGAAAACGAATCCTGAATTCTCATATCGTACCCAAGATCGGACAAAATGCAAGTCATTCGTTTGTTACAATACCAGTTGTGGACAAATCATATCAACCATCCTACTGGGAACCAATGATCCGACGGAAGTGGGAACATGACCCTTCCTTCGTGGCTTCTGT
>JAYRHC010000095.1:0-1788 GCA_041907525.1 Candidatus Woesebacteria bacterium | reverse complement strand
TGCAACAGCTTCCAGTCAGGATACTGCTTGAATACTGAGATGGCTTCGTCCAGAGACTCTTGCTCAAGATTCTTTTGCCATAGAGTCTTTCCTGTTGATGGATCGCATATCTGCGTACCAGCGGAGATGATACATGGATCTGTGAGACGGAGTGCTTGGAGCACAGGTTTCGCGAAACCCCACACTCTTCCGGTAGCTGCGCAGAAGTAATATTTCTCTTTGAGTCGCTGAATTTGTCGGATCAGGGCATCGCTGGGTAACTGGTGCGCAGGGGAGTCCACTGCAGTCCCGTCGAGGTCGAAGATGATCGCTTGTTTGTGCATAGACGACATTGTATCAAAACAAACGCAATACACCCCTTCCGCCACGCTCAGAGCTTGCGCTTGAGCGGGCACCTTCCCAAGGGAAGGATGTCAGAATGCGTGAAAGACCAACCATCGATTCACCTTTCTTGACGATGGCAAGACCACCCTCAGTACACATTCGCGTCATGGATTCGACAGGCTCACCATGACACAATTGCAGTGCGGTTTCAGAATGTAATTTCAATAACAGGGGGAGAATGAGGCGGGGACAAGCTGAATTCCTGATCGCCTGACTACCTGAATACCTGATTGCCTGAGTTTTCTACCATTTGCAAAACTATGGTGCATTATGTATCATGGGGACGTTATAAGTCGTATTTATCCTATGGCAGATCAAAAAAACTCAAGCAACTTCGGATTAGGGATGATTTTCGGGGCTCTCGTTGGCGCAGTTACTGCTCTTTTCCTTACTCCCACCACGGGTGAAGAGAATCGGAAAAAAGCGGCTGAGATGTATGAAAAAGTCAAACAAATGGTGCAAGAAGGTGAGATAGAAGAGAAGGCGAAAGAGCTTTTCGGCGATGTCACTGAAGAAGGGACTCGGCTTATCGCAGAGGTCCGCAGTGAGATACTCACTCGCCTCGATGAAGTGAAGGCAGACGTAAGCTCATTTGACAAGGATAAATTCACTAAATATGTCGAGGAGACGGTCTCATCTGTCGGAGAACGGGTGAAGGCAAGTACACACCAGATGGATAAGCTGAAGGAGAATATCATCTCCAAATTCGAAGGTGAAGTAAAAAAGACCGAGAAAGCCAAGAAAGTATTGAAACCGAAGATCGCTGTTTGATTTGCTCAAAACGAGATCCCGTCCGCCGATTCGGCGGATCGGCGGATCGGCGGATGCATTGCGATGACACGGTTTATAGTTTGAGCGGTGTCGAGAACATTATTTTACTCTATGCTGGATCTTGCAAATGTATTCTATGTTTTGGGGATTATTTTCTTCCTTACTTGCTTGATTTTTATCGTGCTTGCAATCGCGTTTATCGCGAGTCTGTATTCACGTGTGTCGAAACTCCGCAGTGAGCTGCCGATGAAAGTAGTCTCTTACCTAAAAGACAACAACAAAATACAAATGAAAGCCTTCGGTATAGCCCTTGTGGGCTACATTCTCTCATTACTCCGCGGTAGGGTGCAGGCGAACAGGAAGGCTACGAAGTAGCCAGTCATCAGTCGACAGTCAACAGAAAACGGCGTCAACCAGAGGCTGATCCACCTTTGGTGGAAATGGCGAAGGACTTGTGATGAAAGTCTTTTTTTACAACCACCCCTGCACCCCTCCTCAACTGAGGAGGGGAATCATAAGATATAGCACTACATCTCAACTGTGGAGAGCAATCGTGAAAGTAGCTTCACGTCTCAACTGAGGAGGGGAATCCTACGATATTGCTCCATATCCTAACTGGAGGAATCATACGAT
>JAYRHC010000094.1:0-4862 GCA_041907525.1 Candidatus Woesebacteria bacterium | reverse complement strand
TGCTCGAGGAGATATTTCACCGTACGAACAAAGTCACGCTTTCCCTCGAATTCTTTCCGATAGGGATAACTAAGCCGCACGATCATCGCATGACCTTTCACGATCTGCTCCGCCTCGTACTTCGTCTGACCGTAGTAGGAGATGGGGTTAGGGATAGATCGCTCCGTATATGTCGGGATTTCGCAAGGGGCTTCTGCGCCCACGTCAAAATCGCTGCGCTTGTTGCCGTTGCTCGCATCCCCTTGCCTCAATCCGCTCAGAACATTTCTACTCTTTTTGCCCTTATCCAGATTATCTCGCGACTCTCTATTCACCATCTTCCCATCGAACACGAAGTCGGTGGATATGTGGATCATGTTCGCTTTTTTCTTTTCGCACATTTCGAACAGATGACGCGTGCCGTCCACATTTATCTTGTGACAGAGTTCCCTCTCTTTCTCCGCGCCATCGACATTCGTGTACGCGGCAAGGTGGAGAAGAAGGTCGACGTCAACAGTCGACAGTCGTGATTCGACAGATACCTTATCAGTGATGTCAATTTCGGACTGCAGAAGAGGAATAAAGGTATATTTCTCACCGAGGAGTTCTATGATACGTGTGCCGATAAGACCCGTTGAGCCGGTGATGAGGATGTTCATAAGTGTAAATTCCAATGACAAAGACCAAATATCAAATCAAATCCTAAATTCAAATGATTTTAAAAGGAGATTGGCATTCAGGCTAGCAATTTACTTGGGTTTTAGATTTTGTTATTTGTCATTGGGATTTTGTCATTCTTCCCCCCGTATTGTTTCTTGTAATATTCTTTGTACTCTCCAGACTTGATCCTTCTCCACCAGTCCTCGTGTTGTCTATACCACTCCACCGTGAGCTCTAAAGCGCTTCGGAAATCATGTGCTGGCTTCCAGCCGAGTTCGTGTCGTATCTTCGACCAGTCGATAGCATAGCGTCTATCATGCCCGGGCCGATCCTTCACGTACTCAGCATGGACCTCGAAATCTACCCCCATGATCTCACAAATCATTCTCACCACATCTTTATTTGATATGTCTCTCGTCATACCACCTACACAGTAGGTATTGCCAACCTTACCTTTACTGATAACCGCATCGATCGCGCTGCAATGATCTTCCACGAAGAGCCAATCACGGACATAGAGTCCATCACCGTAGATGGGAACCTTCATGCCCTCGATAATATTGGTGATCGCAAGCGGGATCATCTTCTCGGGGAAATGATAGGGGCCGAAATTATTCGAACAATTCGTGATCGTAATCGGCAGACCATAGGTATCGAAGTATGCGCGTACCAGGTGATCACTCCCTGCCTTGGAAGCAGAGTAGGGAGAGTGAGGATTGTACCCAGTTTTCTCTGAGAACTTCTCGCGGGAGCCCAGCTTCAGATCCCCAAATACTTCGTCAGTCGAGACGTGGTGGAATCTGATGTTGCCGTTCTGATGAGCGCTTTCCAGAAGAACATGGGTGCCCATCACATTCGTTTTCACAAACGCAGAGGGGTCGATAATAGATCGGTCAACATGACTCTCTGCAGCCAGGTGCACGATCATATCCACTTGCTTCACTACCTTGTCTACTGCAGCGCGATCACAAATGTCACCTTTCACAAAGCTATATCGGGGATCATCTGCGATAGAAGCAAGGTTCTCGATGTTTCCTGCATAGGTGAGCTTATCGAAATTGATGATCGTATCCTCAGGATGGGCTTTGAGCCAGTAGTGGATGAAGTTGGAGCCGATAAAACCTGCTCCGCCAGTGACAAGAAGTTTCATAAGATAAATATGGTAAATGTATTAATGTGAGTAAGTCTTACACTGTGTCATGCTGACCGCCGATCCGCCGTGTCGGCGGAGGCGGATCAGCCTCTTTAAAAATATTTATGATAGATCCTGAAATAAATTCAGGATGACACTGTAATCAGGCCAATCCTTCCCTCATTATACCGAAATTTTCTTCCGGAGACTTGCCTTGTCATGCACGGATAATCGGTAAATCCAAACGAATAGGATGATATACACGAGACATATCGTGATAAACTTCTCCAGACTGTTCGGAAACACAAGGCTCAGCACCCCACAAATAGTCGTAATACTCACATAAAACAGGACGATTACCCGCTTATCCCACCCACGTCGCAGGAGTAAATGATGCAGATGATTCGAATCTCCACGGAATGGATTTTTCCTTGATTGGAAGCGACGAAGGAGAGTGTAGAACCCATCGAGAATGGGTATACAAAGGACAAGAAATAGCGTACCCATCTTCCCGAACGCCAGAATCGTAAGCACACCTAGCAGAAATCCCGCAAGAGCTCCTCCACCGTACCCCGGCATGATCCGCTGTGGGTAGAAGTTCCACGGCCAAAAGCCCAAGAATGCCCCCGCGACAATCTGTGCGAATATCTTCGTGTGCCCCGCGTCGATGTCATAAGGACCATATTGTTTCGCAATGAGTGCGAGAAATATACACGCAATCCCCACAAATCCAGGTAACTGACCGTCAATTCCCTTACTCCAGTTAATGATATTCATCATCGCGACCAGCCAAAAAACAGCAAAAAGATCTGCCACAAGCCAAACCGTATGAGGACCGAATACATTGATCACAAACTGAGGATGAGTGAGTTGAATAGGTGGACCGAAGGGGTTTGTAATATACGGTATACCGATTCCTCCTGCAATCGCGATGCAGGCGACGACAATATTCAATGCGAATCGGAAATACGGACTGATGTCATATTTATCATCGATAAGCCCCACGACGACCAGGAGTGCAGCAGCAATAAGCACAAATACCAATATTTTACTCATGGGCAATGCGATAACTGAGGTCAAAAAGATCGCGAGAAAAATAGGAGCCCCACCAGCACGGGGTATGATCCCGGTGTGGGTATGTGCAGGGTGCTGGCGTTTTCCCGCATCGGTGACCAAGCCATACTTCACCGCCAGCCTGATAGTCCAGGGAACAAGCGATGCACTCAGGACAAAGGCAAGAATTAAATAAAGCATAAGGATATTCAGAGTCTATGCAACGTTTGTCATACTTCGACAAGCTCAGTATGACACCGATCGAGCATGCACAATAAGGATATTATACGCGAATAGGGGGTGGATATGAAGGTGGGGGGTGTTAAGAAGACAACAACCAGAATGCACGAATAAGAATCCCCGTGACGATGAGTGTCTGGAAAAAAAGTACCATGCGTGCTATCCGCGCGAATATCTCATCGTCGACGAATTTGCGCTTAATAAACCAGTGTGTGATGAAGAATGCGGCATTCATGAGGATCGGGAATAACAGTAGTTCCCATTTGGATGCGACCTGGCTCTCACCCCATGCACGTGAATAGTAGAGAGGAATCTCGGGGGGTGCAGTAAGCAACAGCACGGATACAAGTGCTATGATGATGATATTGCTTATGATGACGAGAAGGCGCACGTTAGGGGTTTATAAAGTTTATAAGGTTCATAAGGTTAGTAAAGTTGAGATGCGAATGGCGAATAGAGATCGTAAGGTTCAGGTGTATACCTCGGGTATTGGGAACTTTTTACACAAGGCTTCTGTTTTTGTCTTTACCGTCTTCAGGAATCGACTGCGATTTATGATCGCTGCGCGATTCTCTGGACGCTTCTGATCTTCAACACTCATTTTGAGCTTCTTCGCGGTGTTTTGCAAGTCATGGGCTACTAATACAAGCCACGAGGCGATGAGCTTCATTTCCTTCTCTTTCATAGAACGGGTCGTGAGACCAGGTGTGCCGAAACGTATCCCCGAAGGATAGAACGGGGGGTTCGGGTCATGGGGAACAGAATTCCGATTCAGAATTATACCCGCAGCCTCACACCCCTCAGCCATAGTATTCCCGAGGATATCGAACTGAGCCATATTCGCGACGATCAGATGAGAATCGGTGCCACCCGTGACGAGTTTAAATCCCTCGTGAGTAAGTCCTTCCGCGAGTGCTTTTCCGTTGACGATAATCTGTGCAGCATATTTCTGGAACTTAGCTGACTGCGCCTCTTTCAGTGCTACCGCAATACCCGCGATGGAGTTTAGGTGAGGTCCACCCTGGATACCCGGGATGATCGCTGAGTTAATCTTTTTCGCAAGATCAACATCTTTCTTTAATCCCTTCCTCGTGATCATAATCATCGCCCCACGAGGACCACGGAGAGTCTTATGGGTCGTTGTTGTTACGATATCTGCATACAGAACGGGCGAAGGATACGCGCCGCCAGCAACAAGTCCTGCAAGGTGTGCGATATCAGCCATGAGAAACGCTCCGACTTTCTTTGCGATCGCCGCGAATTTTCTCCAATCAATCACACGGGGATATGCAGTTGTACCAGCGATTATCAGTTTCGGCTTCGATTCGATAGCGAGCTTTTCGATCTCATCATAATCGAGAAATCCCTCAGGAGTAACTCCGTACTGTACGGAATTAAAAAACTTCGCTCCTGCAGTAAGCCGAGCACCATGCGTAAGATGACCTCCTGATGCAAGTGATAGCCCCATGAAGGTGTCTCCGGGGTTTAGAAGGGCGGTTTCTACTGCGAAATTCGCGGGGGAACCTGAGTGTGGCTGGACATTCACATAGGGAACATCAAACAACTTTTTCGCGCGTTCTACACAGAGCTTCTCGATCTCATCTGCAAATTCGTTGCCCTGGTAGTATCTGCGACCTGCATACCCTTCCGCATATTTATTCCCAAAAGGGGACGACATGGCTTCCTCGACTGCCTTTGATGCGTAGTTTTCGGAAGGGATCATCATGAGCGTCTCGGCTTGGCGCTTCGTCTCTTGGTCTATAAGCTTCAATACAGCCTTATCTGTTTGTTGGAGACG